>CAZOSY010000010.1:0-25238 GCA_964582565.1 uncultured Bacteroidales bacterium
TAATATTTTTTCATTTATTTTGTAATTAGTTGTCCAAGAGCATTTTATGTAATATATTTTTTTTTATAATTACAATTTTTTCAGATAAATAAAAATATTAAATAAACATTTTAATATATTAAACATATCAAAGTTACAACAAAGATATAACTAAAGATAATAAAAGTCAAGTGATTTTTCAAAAAAAATCACTAGTGTCCGACTAAATTTAAAAATTTAGGTAAAATCGTTTCTAAATATTATGAGATTCTTCGCTATCACTCGGAAAGACAGTGTTATTTTTTTTTCAATTCAGTATATTTATTCCCATTCTATTGTAGCAGGAGGTTTTGAGCTTATATCATACACAACGCGATTAACACCTTTAACTTTATTTATAATTTCATTTGATATATCTGCCAAAAAATTATATGGTAAATGTGCCCAGTCGGCTGTCATACCGTCTGTTGAAGTAACAGCTCTCAGAGATACTACATTTTCGTAAGTACGTTCATCACCCATAACACCAACAGTTTGAACAGGCAATAATATTGCTCCTGCCTGCCATACCTTGTCATACAAATCATTTTTCTTTAATCCCTGAATAAATAAATAATCTATCTGTTGTAACATAAGGATTTTTTCTTTTGTTATATCGCCTAAAATTCTAATAGCCAGTCCTGGACCTGGGAATGGATGTCGTTTTATAAATTTGTCGTTTATATTAAGCGTTTTTCCTACTCTACGCACTTCATCTTTAAACAAATTCTTTAATGGTTCAACAATTTTTAATTTCATATAATCAGGTAATCCGCCAACATTATGATGAGATTTAATAGTTGCAGAAGGACCTTTAACAGAATGCGATTCAATGACATCAGGATAAATTGTTCCTTGAGCAAGCCATTTTACATCTTTTATTTTATTAGCTTGTTCGTCAAATACATCAATAAATGTCTTGCCAATTATTTTTCTTTTCTTTTCAGGGTCAGCAACTCCTTTTAAAGCATTAAGAAAACGTTTTTTTGCATCAACACCTTTAACATTCAGTCGCATATTTTTATATGAAGTCAAAACAGATTCAAACTCATCTTTTCTTAATAATCCATTGTCAACAAAGATGCAATATAATCTGTTTCCTATTGCTTTATTAAGTAAAGCAGCAGTTACAGAAGAGTCGCCACCACCGGATAAACCAAGTAAGACCTTATCATTATGTAATTTTTTCTTTAGGTCATGGACAGTAGATTCAACAAAAGAATCTGAGGTCCATAAACCGGAACATTTACAAATATCAGTAACAAAATTTTTAAGTAAATTTTTTCCCTGAGTAGTATGATAAACTTCTGGGTGAAACTGTAAGCCAAAGGTCTTTTCATCTTTTATTTGAAATCCTGCAATCTTTACATCAGTTGTGCTTGCAATTATCTTAAAATTTTTTGGTATTCGTGTTATTGTATCTCCATGCGACATCCATACTTGTGTTCCTTTTGTTACTTTTTTTAACAAAATATTTGATTTATCAATATACGAAAGATTTGCTCTTCCGTATTCTCTTGTTTTAGATGGTAATACAGAGCCACCATTGGTCTGGGCAAGAAGTTGTGTCCCATAGCATATAGTTAGCAAAGGCACTTTTGTTCTTATCTTTGACAAATCAGGATGCGGAGCATTTTTATCTCTTACTGAAAAAGGACTGCCTGAAAGAATTACGCCTTTTACAGAAGAATTAATATCAGGGACAGCATTATATGGATATATTTCAGAATAGACATTAAGTTCTCTTATTTTACGAGCTATAAGTTGTGTATATTGAGAACCAAAATCAAGTATTAATATTGTTTCTTGCATAATGCAAAAATACATAAAAAATACTTAAAATTCATAGAAATTAAAAATGTCTATGAATTAAAAATCATAAGATTTTATAGATGGAAAGTAAAAAATATCATCCATTCATAGATATCAGGAATTCTTCGTTATTTTTTGTAAATTTCATTTTATCTTTAATAAATTCCATAGCTTCGGTTGGATTCATATCAGAGAGATGCTTACGTAATATCCATATTCTTTGTAATACTTCTTTATCTAATAATAATTCTTCTCTACGTGTGCCGGAAGTTACAATATCAATAGAAGGGAAAATTCTTTTATCAGCGAGTTTTCTATCAAGTTGTAATTCCATATTTCCTGTTCCTTTAAACTCTTCAAATATCACTTCATCCATTTTTGAGCCGGTATCAATAAGTGCTGTTGAGATGATAGTTAGAGATCCGCCATTTTCTATATTTCTTGCTGCTCCAAAGAAGCGTTTGGGTTTATGCAAAGCATTAGCTTCAACGCCACCGGAAAGGACTTTTCCCGAAGAAGGCGAAATAGTATTATAAGCTCTTGCTAAACGGGTAATAGAATCCAATAATATTACAACATCATATCCGCATTCAACCATACATTTTGCTTTTTCAAGGACAAGATTTGCTATTTTTACATGTCTCTCAGCTGGTCTGTCAAAAGTAGAAGAAATAACTTCTGCTTTAACACTTCTTTCCATATCTGTTACTTCTTCAGGACGTTCGTCAATAAGTAAAATTATCAGATAAACTTCCGGATGATTATATGCTATTGCATTTGCAATTTCTTTTAATAAAACTGTTTTACCGGTCTTGGGTTGAGCAACAATAAGTCCTCTTTGTCCTTTACCAATAGGTGAAAACAAATCAATGATACGTGTTGATACTGTAGTTTTTGAATGACCTGTTAAATTAAATTTTTTATCAGGAAAAAGTGGAACAAGAAAATCAAAAGGGACTCTATCACGAACTTCTTCAGGGAGTTTGCCATTTATTTTTTCTACTTTTATCAAGGGAAAATATTTTTCTCCGTTTTTTGGAGGTCTTATGCTACCTTGCACTGTATCACCTGTCTTTAGACCAAATAATTTTATTTGAGATTGAGATACATAAATGTCATCAGGAGAATTAAGATAATTGTAATCTGATGAGCGTAAAAATCCATATCCATCAGGCATTACTTCTAAAACGCCTTCACTTATAACCATTCCATCATATTCAAAAGAATACTCTTCTTTATGTTTATTTCTACTGTAGTATGATTGCTGTTTTTGATTTCTGCTATGGCTATCTTTGTTTACAGATGTTGTTGTTTCATAGGAATTGTCATTAGTCATAATATCTTTTTTTATGTCTTTTTTAATTTTTAAATCAGGAGCGGAATTATCGTTTAAAGGCATCTTATCAGCAGTTTCAATTTTTATATTTTCCTTGTTTTTTAAAGTCTCCAATATCTTGGGATTTTCTTTGTGAACAATATTTTTTGGTTTTTTTAAAATTTTTAAATCTGTTGAGTTCTTTACTTTTTCTTCTGTTGATTTTTTTTTGACTAATTTTGTTTCAGAATGATTTAATGCCTGATGGTCCAAGATTTTGTAAATCAAATCCTGCTTTTTAAAACTTTCATATTTGGGTATATTAAGTTCCTTGGCAATCTCTTTTATCTCAGACATTAATTTGTTGTTAAGTTCAATAATATCATACATATTTATATAGTAGTTTAATTAAAAATAATTTTTATATTGTATTATTTATAAGTAATTTAATACGGAAATAGAATCAAAAAATAATATATAAAAAGGGAATAAATATAATATTCAAAAAATTATTTATATATTATAAATCTTTTCTTAGTTTAGTAAAAATAATATACATCAATTTGCGGATAATAAAAAAAATGTTGAAGGTTATTTAAAAAAAAATTGGTTCTTTTTATCTGTTTATACGCAGTTGTTTAAAATTCAAGAAAATAAACTAATTCCTCATTAATTTTTTTAAGGTCTAATAGTACTTTTTCTTTTCTTGGTTGTCCACCTGCATTTCTGAAATCTCTCTGAAATGAACCACACTTGACCAGAGTATCATCTGTTATTGTGATAAAAGAAATCTGTTGTAAATCAAATGAGACCTTTATAAGTGCCTTTCAAGTAGTCAGTTTTCTATACGAAATACGATATTCGACATTGTCTCTGAGCATCATAACTATATTCATAACCGAAAGTTTAGTTCCCTCTATTATCGCTTCACAGAATTTTTTACCTTCTAAAATATCGTGCAATATAAAACTATATCTCCCTTTTACTTTATGGGCATCATTATCTATTAAATCTGCTGTAAAGTCTTTTTTCTATCGGATAGACCTCTGTTGATGTTATCCTAATTATCCACATAAGTTTCAGATTTTAGCATTATTCTTCTTTCAGTCCTATAACCCATATTGTATATTTTATTTACTTCTAAGGTTTTCATATTTATATACCATTATTATAAATGGTTGCATATAGTTTCATTTATAAATATCTTATTTAAAAAATATTTATAAATTACGAAAGTATAAGCTTTGACTTGATTTCTTGTTGGCTTTAAACTATAATCTTGAAATATTATGAGAGTATAATAAGGAATAATTGTGCAAATATATAAATAATATTAAAAACAAAAAGAAATATAAATTTTATTTTTCTTCAGGAATATTTTTCAAAACTTTTATTGTCAGTTTCCAAAATTGTTCAACAGTATTAATATTTATTTTTTCGTCAGGAGAATGCACATCTTTTATGGTTGGTCCATAAGAAATCATATCCATTTTTGGATATTTTTTACCAATTAATCCACATTCCAATCCTGCGTGAACAGCTAATACCAAAGGTTTTTCATTAAATAATTTTTCAAAAGCATTTTTAATTATTTCAACTATTTCAGAATCAGGGTTAGGAGTCCATCCCGGATATCCTGAAGAATGCTCTATTTCTGCTCCAATTAGTTTAAAAGTACTTGATACCATATTAACAGCATCGTCTAATGCTGATTCAACAGAACTTCTTTGACTTGTTGTAACAAAGATATCGTTATTACGCGTCCTGATTGAAGCAAGATTAGTAGATGTTTCAACAAAATCTGGTATATCACGGGACATTTCAATTACTCCATGAGGGCAAGCATATAAAGCATTTAATAAATCATTTTGTGTTTTAAGAGCAATTAAATGTTCTGGTATATCTGTTTGTTCAAAGCTAACTTCTAAGTTAGGTTCAGTAGTTTTTAGTTCTTTTTTAACAATATTGTTATATTCTTTAACATAATTGATAAATTGTTCTTTGTTTGGTTTTAGTATTGTAATTATTGCATAAGCTTCTCTTGCTATAGCATTTCTAAGATTACCGCCATCAAATTTTGCCAATCTAATGTTATATTTACCGGATGCATTCCATAACAATCTGTTCATCAGTTTATTAGCATTGCCAAGACCTTTGTTAATGTCATCTCCGGAGTGTCCACCTTTTAGTCCTTTAACTGTGAGTTTGAAAGCAACAGAATTATCAGACACATTTTTTTTATAATAATTAATACTTGCTGTTGTATCTTTTCCTCCTGCACAACCGATAAAGAGTTGTCCGTGGTCTTCGGAGTCCAGATTTATTAAAATATTACTTTTCAGGACATTTGGTTTAAGACCGAAAGCTCCTGTCAGACCTGTTTCTTCATCAACAGTAAAGAGACATTCTAAAGGTCCGTGTTCAATATTTGTTGCTTCAAGGATAGCTAACTCAGTAGCAACGCCTATTCCGTCATCAGCACCAAGAGTTGTGCCTTTTGCTTTTACCCATCCATTATCAACATAAGCATTAATAGGGTCTTTATCAAAGTTATGTATTACATCATTATTTTTTTCGCATACCATATCAATATGACTTTGCAGACATACGGATTTAACATTTTCTTTCCCTTTTGTGCCTGGTTTTCTTATTAAAACATTGCCTGTATCATCTTGAAAGGTTTCTAAATTATGAGTTTTGCCAAAATTTATAATATATTCAGCAATTTTTTCTTCTTTTTTTGAAGCACGTGGAATTTTACATATTTCAAAAAAATAATACCATACTCTTTCAGGTCTTAATTTACTTTTTTCTTTTTCCATAATATTTTAAATTAGGTTTGTTTATACCGTTGGATGCATCCTAGGGCATTTATATTTTTATATACTGAAATAATACTGAAACAAGTTCAGCACAAGTTACTGAAACAATATTGAAACAATCCTGAAACAAGTTCAGGGTGACGTTGTTAATGGTGACGTTGTTCAGGATGACTGATTTTTAATTCCTAGGCATTTCAAGTATTTTTTTATGTATATATAATACTTGTGGTATAAGCAATTGTTTTTCATCATTATAAATAACAAAGTCAGACATTTTTATTTTTTCTTGCTCTGGTAATTGATTTTTTATCCTTTGTAATATTTCGTTTTTTAAAATGCTATCTCTAATCATAACTCTTTTTATGCAAATATTTTGTGGTGCTGTTACTGTAATAATTTTATCAAAGTTTTTATAAAATCCTGATTCAAATAATATAGCAGCTTCGTGAATAATATATTTTTTGTCATTATATTTTTCAATCCATTTATTAAAATCCGATTTTATAGCAGGATGTATTATTGAGTTTAATATGTTTAGTGTTTTTTTATCATTAAAGACAATATTTGCAAGTGCTTTTTTATCAATTTCATTAGATTTATCAAAAACCGTGTTACCAAAATAATGTTTTATTTCAGATTTTATATGGTTATAATACAGAAATTTTTTAGATTGTTTATCAGCATTATATACAGGTATTCCCAAAACACTAAAAATATTAGCTATAATAGTTTTACCGCTTCCAATATTGCCTGTAATTGCTATTTTTAGCATTATTTACATTATTAATAATTCAAAAAAAACGAAACAAGTTTATTTTAAGATTATATATTTAACTTTATCAGGAGAAACTTTAGTAATTTTTACAAAATTAGGGTATTCAGAAATTTCTACTTTTATGTCTTCATTATTTAGTTCATCTATCTTTGAGCAGTTTACAGAAGCAATAAACATATCAGCATTGATTTTTTTATAATCTTTTAATGCTACTAAATAAGTGATATTGACTTTATCAGGAAAAATTTTTATATCATAATCTTCTGAAATATTTGTTTTGTTTAAAGGTAAAATAATACTTGCTTCTGTATATTTTTCAACAGGGATAAATACTTTAATCTTGTCAGGAAAAATTTTCAGATTACCATTTTTATATGGGTTTAAAATTGGAATATAAAAATTTTGATTTTGAGTAAGATTATAAAAGTCCTTTTTTTCCGTTTCAAGATAAGATATTTTATTTAGTTCTGATTTTAATCCTTTTAAAATAGCAATTTTAGGATTATATTTTATAGAATCATATAATTGATATTGTTTTTCAAAACTTGCAGATATATTAAGTTTTACAGGAACTTCTTTATAAACGATATCTTCGTATCTAAAAATCAGAGTATCAGGTGAAACAGATAAAATATGTGCTGACGGATATAATTGTTTTGATTTTTTTTTTATTATTTTTGTTGTTAGAATGAATGCCTCATAAATATTTTCTTTTTTATTTAGTTTTAAATTTTTAAGGTCAACAATAATAGATTTTCGTTTTTGGAAGAAACTAATATTATTAAATCTGACAGATACTGAACATACTGTATCCAATTTATTGATTAGGATTTTGTCTTTAGGACTGTTAATATAAGTTATTGGATAATTAACAGTTTTTACATATCCTTTTGATGTTTTTATCAAAGTCCATATAAAAGCAGAAATGACAACACATATAAAAAACACATAAAAATTTTGTCTGAATTTTCTATCTTTCAAAATCTTTATATTTTTTATAAATTTAATAAAATTGAGCATCAAAAAATGATATTATTTATAAATAATATTTATCTATAAATGGTTAAATTTTTAAATATTTTTTATATGAGTCCACTCCGAAAAGTCAAAATTGTGTCATTCCGAATAACGTCATCCTGAACTCGTTTCAGGATTAGTTCGGAATTTCTAATTCCAATAATATCAAAAGATTCTGAAACAAGTTCAGAATGACAAAAAGTATTGTTTTCGTGCAAACACTACTTAGAACGAAATTTTTTAACAAATTGATAATGAAATTTTTTATAAACCCTGAGGTATTAAAAATTTATTATTTAATCTGTTATTTTTTATCACTAAGATTTTCGTTTGCTCCTTCCATTGCAACAGCTGATCTTTCAATTTTTAAGTGATTTCCTCCTTCTACTTCAATGATAAAACTAGTGGTTCTAACTTCAAGTATTTTGCCATGTATTCCGCCAATAGTAATAATTTTATCACCTTTTTTAAGGGCTTCTCTAAATTTTTTCTGTTCTTTGGTCTTTTTCATCTGTGGCCTTATAAAAAACAGAAAAAAAATAACGATAATAAGAATCAACATAATAAACGATGAATAGCCACCGCCTTTACCTTCTTGTTGTTGCATTAAAATAATACTCAATAGATTTGTCATAAGATTTGTTTTTTTTAATTAATACTTTATTTTATTTAACATTTTATGGTATAAATACATTTGCTTTTATTATTAAGGCCATTTTATTTGGCTGTGTATTAGAAATTAATGTAATAGCTTCTTTCTGACATCCTTGTCTCCCTTGGCTATCAAAAGTTACTTTAATAATTCCTTGTTTTCCTGAATGAATAGGAATTTTAGGATAACTAACCTTTACGCAGCTACAACTTGGACTAACATAAGAAATCAATAAATCAGAATTGCCTGTATTTTTAAATTTAAAAGAATACGAAACCTTTTCTCCCTGAATAAGTTTCCCGAAATCATGTATTTTTTTTTCAAATTTTATCTTTGGCAGTATATCAGAGTTTATATTAGTATTTGCCGTATTAGGATTAACAACTAATTTAGTAGATATATCATTATTGTCTTTATTGTTAGAGCTGCAAGAAACAAAAAATGCAACAGAAGTAATACATAATAGATAAATTAAAATATTTCTCTTCATCTGTTTGTATTTTGTAATTAGTTGATTATTAATTAGTTACCATATTCAAAGTTTCCAGTTTGCGATTATTAACCCCAAACATCAAACTCTAAACTCTAAACTGTCTGTCATATCTAAAAAATTAATTGCCGCTAAATTACAAAAATTAATTAATATGAACTCAAAAAATAATTAGTGTCAGTAATAAAACAATATTAATTGCATTATACTGATATTTGGTGTAGCTCTTTTTTTTAAATATCTATCAATTTTTTATTTCATCAAACCTCTGCCTGTCTTTTTTATTTTATTATTGCCAGTAAGTTCAGTAATTAGCTTATCTAATATTCCATTAATAAAAATTTTACTTTTAGGGGTGCTATATAGTTTAGATATTTCAATATATTCATCTAATGAAACTTTTACAGGTATTGAAAGGAACTCAAGAATTTCGCATAAAGCCATTTTCATAAGCAAGACATCTATTACTGCAATTCTTTCTATCTTCCAATTTTTTGCTTTTTCAGAAATCATATTTTCATATTCTTTATTATGTAAAATAGTTTTTCTAAACAGTTGTATAATAAAATCTTTATCTTCCTCAACGTTCTTTTCATCAGAAGTTTTATATAAATTAACTAAATGGGTATTCTTATCAGAATTTTTGTCAAAAGATTTAAAAGTTTTAAAAACCATAATACTGGCTGTGTCATAATCATTAGCCCAATAAATATTTTTTTCTTCAAAGAAATACCGTAGATCAGAAGAGTTTAAGATAAATTTTTTAAACAATTTTGTAATAATGTCCTTATCTGAATCATACATATTATCAGATGATTTCAGATATTCCAAATATTCTTTACTTTTTTTTATTTTCAAATAAGTTTTTCGTATTAAACTTTGTTCTTCTTTAAATGAAATTTTTTTTGATTTTATATTTGAAAGAAATTCTGCGTTATTTTCTAATTGTTTAATGAATTTATTATTAACAATTTTTGTGTTTGGGCTCAAATCTTCTGATGTAGGAAGATATTTATGCTTTGCTTCTTCCATTTTATTTCTAAAGAAATTAGTAATCTCAACTAATAATAAAAGTTGATAAAGATATAAATCATAAATACCATCTATTCTATGCAACATATTTTTTTCTGCAATATCAATCCTATTATCATTAGATTGAAAGAAAGCATACAATGCCTGCATAACTTTAATCCTAAGATGTCTTCTGCTAAGCATATTATTGTTTGAATAAAAACTATTTAAAATTTTTAGCAAAAGTATATTTTTTTATATCTTTTCTGAAAAATAATTATTTTTTTTTTTTTAATTTTTCTTTTTTTTTATAAATTTGCCGTTAAAATAATAAAATAAAAAGACAAAAGTAATTATGGAAGAAAAAGAGAATAGACAAAGAGATGAAATTTTTTCTGCGGTTGTAAGGGCTGGAAAAAGGACATACTTTTTTGATGTAAAAGAAACCCGGGCAGGAAGTCTGTATCTTACAATTACTGAAAGTAGAAGATATTTTAGTGATGAAGAAAATAAATTCTATTACAAAAAACATAAGATATTCTTATATAAGGAAGATTTTGATAAGTTTGCTGATGGTTATACACAAGCTGTTGAATACATTAAATCAAATCAAGAACAAGAACCCGAAGAAACAAACGTAAATCCCGAACAGAACAAATTTTCAGATGTGAAATTTGAAGATTTAGACCCCAAAGATAAAACTGACACTGAACCAAATGGAAATAAATAAATTTTATTCCCACTTGTCGGAATAAAAAATTACAGATTTATTTTTATAGTAAAAAGTTGGTAGATGTATATCAGTTTCCCATCTTATATATTTTTTTTTGATAATCTAATCTTAATTGTTCAAAAAAAATAATAACAAAATATTTTTCATAATATTAATAGTTATAATTTTGTAATCTGTATTATACTGATACATTTTTATAAATCTTTAATATTGGTTTATCCTTTTGTTTGGTTTTGCTTGTGCTGAACAACGTCATCAGGCAGTTCGGTCAGGCGCCCGACTGATGCCTGATTGTTGAAGTATGGGTCAGGCATCAAGTCAGGCGACTGACTGAAGGGAATTATCCGCCTAAGGCGGATTTTACAGTAGAGACGAGGCATGCCTCGTCTCTACTAATAATCTAATACAAAATTATTTAACGGAATAAATAAATGAAAATAACATTTTACGGACATTCTTGTTTTTTAATAGAATTAAACAATAAAAAATTAATAACAGATCCTTTTATATCAGATAATCCTTTAGCAAAGAAAATAGATGTTGATAAAATAAAAACAGATTATGTCCTTATCTCTCATGGACATAAAGACCATATTGCAGATGCTTTACAAATTGCTAAAAATAATAATGCAACTGTAATTTCTAATTTTGAAATAATTAACTGGTTATCAAAAAAAGGTGTAAAAAGAACCTTTTCAATGAATATAGGTGGTAAACACATTTTTGATTTTGGCACATTAACTTTTTTGTATGCTTCACATTCAAGCATTTTGCCAGATGGAACTTATGGAGGCAATCCTACAGGATTTTTAATAGAATCACAGGAAAACAACTTTTATTTTGCAGGAGATACAGGTCTAAACTATGATATGAAATTAATTGGAGAGTATAAAAATATTAACTTTGCTTTTTTGCCTATAGGCGGAACTTATACAATGGATACAGATGATGCAATAATTGCTTCTGGCTTTATAAAATGTAATAAAATAATTGGGATGCATTATAATACATTTTCTTTAATCAATATAGATAAGAAATCTGCCATAGAGAAATTCAAACAATATGGTAAAGAACTAATTTTGATGAACATTGGGGAAACAGTAAAATTTTAAATTTATGGGAAAAGTTATAGCAATAGCAAATCAAAAAGGAGGCGTAGGAAAAACAACTACTGCAATAAATTTAGGGGCAGGTTTAGCTGTTTTGGAATATAAGACCTTATTAATTGATGCAGACCCGCAAGCCAATGCTAGTTCAGGTGTTGGTTTTGACCCAAGAAATATAAAAACAAGTATTTATGAATGCCTTACTGATGATGCTGAACCTAAAGATATTATTCTTAATACTGATACTCCTAATCTTGACTTAATACCTGCTCATATTGACCTTGTAGGGACAGAAATAGAAATTATTAATGCACCTAACAGGGAGAAAAAAATGCTAAATGCTATAAATAAAATAAAAAATGACTATGACTTTATAATTATTGATTGTTCACCATCATTAGGATTAATAACAGTTAATGCCTTAACAGCTGCGGATTCTGTCATTATTCCTATACAATGTGAATATTTTGCATTAGAAGGATTAGGAAAACTTTTAAATACAATAAAAATAGTTCAGTCACGATTAAATCCCGAGCTTAAAATTGAAGGAATATTACTTACAATGTATGATGTGAGATTGAAATTAGCAAATCAGGTAGTAGAAGAAGTGAAAACACATTTTCAACAAATGGTCTTTGATACTATCATTAAAAGAAATACAAAACTTGGCGAAGCACCTAGCTTTGGTAAGACAATTATTATGCACGATGTTCAAAGCAGAGGAGCCATTAATTATCTTAACCTTGCACGTGAAATATTACAAAAAAATAATATGACAAAAATTAGTGATTCAAACAAAAAAATTAATTTTTAATATGAATAATAAAAAAAAAGTATTGGGAAAAGGTCTTGATGCTATATTGGGAAGCCCTTATACTGATATAACTTCAAATGATATATCCGGCGATTTTGTAGCCGGAGCAATAGCCAACATCCTTATTAAAAATATTGAATATAATCCTTTTCAGCCAAGAGATAATTTTGAAAATGATGATTTATTGCAATTAGCAGAATCTATCAAACAACAGGGAATAATACAACCTGTTACTGTTCGTAAATTAGGATATAACAAATATCAGCTAATATCAGGAGAACGTAGATTAAGAGCATCAAAACTTGCAGGACTAACAGAAATGCCGGCATATATAAAAATAGCAAATGACAAACAAATGCTTGAAATGTCGCTCATTGAAAATATTCAACGAAAAGACCTTAATGCTATTGAAATAGCTACAAGTTACAAAAGATTGATAGAAGAATGTAAATTTACATATAAAGAAATAAGCGAACATATAAGCAAAGACAGAACTACCATATCTAACTATATCAGATTGCTAAAACTACCTGATGAAATTCAATCAGCTATACGTAATAATAAAATATCAATGGGACATGCACGGGCTTTGATTAATGTTGATAACATAAAAATACAATTAAAAATTTTTAATGCTATTATTACACAAAATTTATCAGTACATAAAGTTGAAGAAATTGTAAGAACTGTTAATAACACGTCTGAAAAAAAAGTGTCTGATACAGATAAAAAAACCGGTCTGTCTTATGAATATGAAACAATAAAAAATGACTTAACAGACATGTTTAATACAAAAGTAAAACTAAAAATAAACAATAAAGGCAAAGGAAATATCGTTATTCCTTTTAATTCAGATAAGGACTTTGAAAGAATTATTAAGTTAATAAATAAATAATTGAAATTTTGAAGGTCTGAAAAATTAGCAATACAATAATACAATAATGAATCCACTCCGAAAAGTCGTAAAACAAAATAAAGCCACAGATTATCCGCCTGAGGCGGATGATATCACTTCGTTAAGTTCACAGATTTTTAAAAAATTAAATCTCTGATAATCAGTATAATCTGTAGCAACTTTTTTTAATTATTTCAAATAAATGCCTTTTCGGAATGGGTTCAATAATTGAATATAAAATTTTACAATAAAAAAAGAACAGTTTTTTGATAATAAATATGACAAAAATCAATAAAAATCTGCTTTTTAAAATAATATGTTCTTTTATTCTATTTGCTCCTATAGAAATTAATGCACAGACATCAGAACAAATTGATAGTTCCAAGGTAAAATTACACTCGCCAAAAAAAGCTACAATTATGTCTGCTGTGGTTCCCGGATTAGGACAGATATATAATAAAAAATACTGGAAAGCACCTGTAATATATGGTGGATTTGCAATATTAGGATATTTTATATATACTAATAATGACAAATATCAAACTTTCAGAAAATCATATAATTATCGTATAGATGGAGACCCTTTAACCATTGACGAATATAGCAATTATACAGAAGCTAATCTGTTGGAAATAAAAAATTATTACAGAAAAAATCTTGAATTAACTTATATAATAACAGGATTTTTGTATATCTTTAACATTATTGATGCCTGTGTTGATGCTCATCTTTTTTATTTTGACATCAGCGATGACCTTTCGCTTAAAATAGAACCTTGTATTATTTGCCCGAAGCAGACATATTGTAATAATCAAACAACAGGGATAAAACTTATATTGAATTTATAAATGGTGTTTTTTGGGAACAAGTTCAAAAGTTGGGGATTAAAAACAATAAATATTTTTCACATCTCATTACATTCGCAGATATGAGATATAGTCAATAATTATAATATCAACTTTTCCAAGATTAAAACTTTGAATATACTCTAAAAAGCATCGGAATTGTTATCAATTTTGAGCTAAAGCCCTATAAATAGAGAGAAATCAGTTACCCCGACCTTAAGGTCGGGGCAATTGATAATATTCCGAATACTTGGGGCTTTAGCCCAAAAAAGATTAAACTAAAATTATTTTTTAGAAAGGACTCAACTTTGGAAAAGTTTCTAATACATTAGTAAGACCTGTTTACCGCATAACAGATTATTGTTTATCAGACCTGATTTTACAGCTTTACCAACTTAATATGGCTCCTGCGGTCTTTTGTTTCCAAAATGCAGTAATAAATGCCGGAAGCCAGGGCAGAACCTTTGATGGTTATATTATGAATGCCTTTTGAAAGCTCATTGTTAACTAATTCCAAGACCTCTATTCCAAAAGTATTGGTTATGTATAATCTCACATTGGTTGTTTCCTGAATGCTGAATATTATTTGTGTTGAGTTGTTGAAAGGGTTGGGGCGGGATTCAAAAATAGTATTATTACTTTTGGGTTGTTGTTCAGTATTGTTTTCATCTTCAATTATGGTATTAGATTTACCAACAATATCATATTCAGACCATCTACTAATGCCCCCAATTTTCACTATTGCCCCACATTCTGCAATTATTCCTTCAAAGTTTGCTCCCAATTCAACTGAAAAACCTGGCTCTATAATAATTTGGTTACCTGCTACAAATTTGACATTGGCACCACTTTTAACAATTACTGGACCAGTTGGTCCTGATGTTACATTTTCGCCTGCCATTATAAAATCATTTACGTCTTTTCTGAAAGTACCAGTAAATTCAATATTTTGATAATATTTAAAATCTTCGCAACAGTCAGCTAAAACATTATTATGAATTTCTGGTATAACAAATGCAGGTTCTGATGGTGGAAAAACTGTAAGGCTTAGATTATTGATAATGATTTGTTCATTACAATTCCACATCCTCAAATAAATTACATAAACATCCTGAGGCACATTATTTCCCTGGTCATTATTGCCATTCCATTCTAACAGAAAATCTGAATATCCCGGATTTTTTAACCCGTTAGGGTCAAAAGAATTGTAATGATAAAATTCTCCTCCCCATGTATCAAACATAATGAACTCAATACCCATAGCATTTTCAATAAGAACACGAAATGTTTTATTAGTATTACCTATCATTGCATTTGGTATTGTACTATATGTAATAGATGATAATTGCGGAATACAAATATGATAACACAAAGGCAAGGCATTTACTGAAACATCGTCAACATAAATATATTCTCTATGGTGCAAATTGCCTATATGATTATCACCTTTAATTGCAAACCATTCATATTCATCTTCAATTGTTAAAAACTGTTCTGAGGTATAATAGTACCATTGACCTGGTATGTGTTCAGCATCCTGACCTGTTGAATTAACGTCTATCTCAAAATGAACTTCAAAATCAATATCAGGATTATTACAATCGTGTAAAGCATTATTACTTGCTTTTTTCTTAAGTAAATACACATTAATTTTTGTATCTTCTTTGGTTCTCGGGCTCCACCAAAAGCTAACAACAACAAAAGAATATTTTGCTACTTTTGAAGTTAGTTCAACTTGTGCTCCTTCACAAGGACCAAAACCAATGTAATGATTACCAGTATGTGCAAGCAAGAAACCCGGACCCGATAAACCATTTGTAATACCACTAGCATCAAATCTTCCATTAAAAAATCCTGGTTTGTCAGAATACCAATCTGATGATTTGAAATTTTTCCAGTATTTACACTTTTCAAGTTGGTCATCTGCATTTGGTTTGTTACTAGAAGCCGAAGGAGATCTTGTTTCAAATGATGAATTTGGAACAAGATTGGTTTGTGAGTTTGCCATCATCCCAAAAAGACAGGCAGTAACTATTAAAATAATGTAAAACCTATTATTATTCATCTTTTATGTTTTAGTTTTTTTTATTAAAATAAACTCCGAAAGTTAATAATAAAAATGAATTTTTTATTATTAAGTCATTAGTTAAACCATAGGGGTCTGATGTAATACCACTATAAAGGAATGCATTTATTGCATATTTATATTGCAATTCTATGAAAAACTTTTGTTTTTTATTTTTAATTTTAAATTCCTTTCCAATTCCGCCGACTATTGTTTCTACAAAAAATGGACCATATCTAAAAATACGTATCTTTGTATTTCCTTTTGATACCAATTGTCCGTCTGCGTTTGAATATACTTTTCCTTTTGCATATAATGGATAACGAAAAACAACCACACCTCCAAAGCAATAGAATTGGGGAATAATAAATCTGATTACAAGTGGGATTTGAATTTCGTGGATTCTCAATCTATGGTTATAGGCACAATCGTTTTTCGCGCAAGAATACGAAGTATCTCCCGAAAAACAAAAATAACTGTCAAACCCAAATCTATAGTTTAAATACTCTATGCCAGTTGCTATCCCGATATTTTTATGAAAATTAAATTCTTCTTTTAAGCCAATACTAAAACCCACTTCTTTATTAATTTGATTTGAATGGACCAATTTAGAAGAAGAATAGACAGGTGACAGCCATATACCTGTTCTGAATTTCGGGGAAGTATTCTTGCTTTTCCTGTTTTCAAATAAATGGTCAGGGACAAGATTAGTTTGGGAGTTTGCTTTAGGAAGAAATCCGAGAACTCCGATTATTAGGAAATAAAATATAATTGCCTTTCTCATTTTTTGTTGATTTTAAAAATTACTTCTATATTCAATAAAATAAAAATGATTTTAAATTTAATTTTGGATAATTAAAAAATATCCTTTTTGTTATTCTTTTCTGTTCTTTCCATTTTATACTTCAGGTTGTTTTTTGTCAACTTTTGTTTCAATTTTGTAATTGTCTTATCTTTCTCTATTATTATTTTGTCTTTTTTTTCATTCGATTTCTCCAATTTATTCATCCTCACTTCCGTTTCTTTTTTAAATTGAAGAAACATTTTGTACAGATCATTCTGGTTCAGTGCAATTTCTTCAAGGTTAAATGTAAGCCCGATTAAAGTATTACCTACATCCAGCCCTTCTTTCTTCACTTCTTCGTCAGAGGCCATAAGGGGCATGCGTCCGTATTTTAAATAATAAAAAGCTCTTTTCTCAAAGGTCATACGTTTGTGATCTTTATGAAAAACGTAATCGGGAAAACCACCTAATTTTATTTTATAACCCCTTGCAAAAAACCTTCCATCTCCTTGAATACGGAAATTTTCTGTACTACCCTTGTAAACTGCAAATGCTATGTCATTATCATTATCTACTTTAATATGGAGTTTTGCCTGAGGTGTCCCGGTTCCAATACCAACATTACCATCATCACTAATAAAAAGATAATAATTCCCATAACCATCTTCACTTGACAGATTATGACTACCCGATGGTTTCCAGAAATTAAGCCCGCTTTGATTACCTTCATATTCTGGTGCAAATTCTATTGCCCATTCACCGGTTTCTAAATATTCCGGATAGTTTTCATTACCAAAATATATACTACCTTCATGTCCGTTAATTAAAATATCACCATTAACATGGAACGTTCTTTGAGGATTAGTTGTTCCAACTCCAACTTTTCCATCTTCTGTTAATGTCATAATATTTATTACCAGTTTTTTAAGTTTGCTGAGGAGAATTTATTTTGACATAAATATCTGGCAAGATACAAAATAATTTATTATATTACAAATTTTTGCAGATTTATTTTATATTTTCATTACAGCTTCACCAACTTAATATGGCTCCTGCGGTCTTTTGTTTCCAAAATGCAGTAATAAATGCCGGAAGCCAGGGCAGAACCTTTGATGGTTATATTATGAATGCCTTTTGAAAGCTCATTGTTAACTAATTCCAAGACCTCTATTCCAAAAGTATTGGTTATGTATAATCTCACATTGGTTGTTTCCTGAATGCTGAATATTATTTGTGTTGAGTTGTTGAAAGGGTTGGGGCGGGATTCAAAAATATCAAGAGGCAAATTATCATCATTATTTTGAATTTCTTTTGATGAATAATCGGTAGTATCATTAAAATATTTATTAGTATATTCAGTATATAAAGAGGAATCTATTAAAGAGGAATCTATTCCGCTTTTACTACAATTATAAATAAAATAAAAATAATAATGAGAATAAAATAATTCATCACCGGAACATCCTTTAATATATAAATCAAAAGCAAAAGGGTTTTGGAGCCAAGAAGGTCCATAATTAACACCGTCTATTCCATTCCAAAGATGTATGCTGCCATTAGAATTAATATTTCCTGATCCTGAATAAATTTCAATAACATTATAACTTTCTGTAAATTGATAAATAGTAACTACATAATAAGTTGCGGAAGTTAAATCTTGATAAAATCCCCATTCATGACAAAACCAATTTCGAATATTTAATTCACAAAGAGGTTGGCAATCCCGGGTAATTTCTTCTGTAATATTACTAATTTTTGCATGGAAATTTGAACCTTTTTTTGCATGAAAACCTTTTTGTAAATGTATTGTATTACCTGCAATAAATTCCACATTTTGTCCAGGTTCTACTGTAATTGTTGGATTTGTAATATTATCACCAGCAGTAATATCATTTTGTGCAAGAGTAACAGATGGAAGAGAATTAGTACTTGATTTATATCCTACATTGACAGGGGCATCTTCACAGGGAGGACAAGGTCCACCACAATCAATTGCTGTCTCACCGTTATTTAATTTACAATCAGTACAATGGGCTGGATAAATATGATAAAAATCGCAAGTATTCCATGCCCCATAAAACCAACTTACAGGTCTATGTTGTCTATTTGTAGTATGAGCATTATATAATGTTTTATTATTATCATTTTTAGATACAGCAAAAACTGCGTGTTGCCAGTAATCACTTGAATTTCCGAATATAGCAATATCGCCTTTACCAGTCCAGTCCGGCTCACCGAGATCGCTACGATGTTCATATTTTATCAGCTTCTGATAATCATAATTACCATTTATATCTTCATGAGTTAAATGCAGATGCAGATTATCGCAATAGGGAATGCAACCCCAATCATCAACACCATTATAACCAGCAGCGACATTCCATCCTTGCGGTAATGTTTCATCAATACCTTTACTTAAATCTAAACATCCGGCTTTTAAACATTGAGATACAAAATTAGCACAATCATTTCCAGGATAATAATTGTAATCATGGTTATATGTAATTTCATCAACATCCCACCATTCTTCAGCATAATCAGCTGCTGCATTAGGATTGTAAGTTTGAGCTATTAAAGGATAATTCAAATTAAATAATGTAATTAAAATTTCAAATATGAAAATTTTTTTTATCATAATTTCACATTTTATTTTTTTGATAATTTTTGATTATTTATTATTTATAACATTTTCGCCATATGCTTCCAAAATTCGTTTACTTCGTAATCTTACTTGAAAATTTTTATCATTTAACATTTGGCGTATTAAATTAAGAGATCTTTTATTTCCTATATATGCCAATCCATTCATAGCTCCTATACAAACATCTTTATTATTTAACAGTTCTTTTAATTTTGGAAAAGCGTCATCATAATATCCTAATTTAGCCAAAGCTATTGCAGCAGTTACAGCAACATGAGGATTATTATCATTCATGTTTTTTTTTAGTAATTCTATAGCTTCATTTGTAGCAATAATTCTTAACCCACGATTAATACCCATTTTACCTTTCCAATCTAAAAATTTCCATAAATTTTTTAATGTTTCAAAACTTAATTCTTTTTCACCAAATATAGCAAGAGTATAAGCAGCTTGTAATTTAACCATATTTGAAGTATCATTTAGTGCTTCTATTAAAATAAATTTTGAACTATAAGATTTATAATATCTCAATGCTTCTATACAATTTTTTTTTAATTGATTTGAATATGTTCCTAATATTGTATTTTCTAATATTGGAATAATTCTATCATCTCTTACTCGTATTACAAGATCCATAACCTGCAATTGTCTATCTTCATCATTGCTATTTAATTCATTAATTATATGTTCTATAAATTCGTTAGAGGGATTTTTATTTATGTTCTTTCTAATTGATTCTTCATATATTCTCTTATCTTTTTCTAAAGAATAAGGTTTTTCTTGATTTTTATTTTGTGCTGATAATTGATAATTTATTATAAATAATAAAATCAATAAATTTATTTTGTAATACATTAATATTTTTGTTTTTATTATATTTATTTTAAAAACTGTTAATTTTAGATAATTTATATATTATAAACAAGACCTAATCCGGAATCAATTGTTCTATTTGTTACAAAGTTAGATTCAAATGATTTTTTATATATTCTTGTAAGTCCGTAATTATATCTGGTATAAACCAATAAGTTGAATTTATTTTTAATTAAAATTTGAATTCCTGTTCCAAAAGTTAATCCTAAATTAAATTTTGTCATTCCTTCTCTCATATTTGTATTATATTCTGTTTTATTATGTCCTGGTGTTATGTTTTGGCCCTCAAAGTGAGTTGCATCCTCAGGGTCAATATAGCAATCATGATATCCGTTATATCTTGCTGATAAAATAAATCCATAATAAGTACCTGTTTCAAAAAACACTTTAAATTTTTTCCCGAAATGAATATTTGCCAATACAGGCATAGTCAGATAATCATATTTATTTGTTACATCCCAGCCAAAGTAACTATTTTTACAAGTATATGATCCACCACTATCAGAAGAGAATGTTATATTATCTTCCCACATCTCAGTTTTAAACCCTTTTTGTTCATAATTTAATCCTATTTTTAAAGAAAATATATCTGAAAATGAATATATACCTGTAGCACCAAAAGTAATACCTATTCTTTCACTCTTCTTAATTTGAAAAACATCTAAATCGGATCCTCCATATGTATCTGATATAGAAATACCTTGTTTTATTCCTAACGATAATTTATGATTTAAATTTTTATTATCCTGAGCTTTTGTTGAGACAAAACAAAAAAATAAAAATATAATTATAGAAACAATTGTTAAACGACTATCCATTTTTTATTTATTAAATTTATTTATTAAATGCCTATTTTACTATTGTAATTTTTTTAATTCTTTGTTTTCTTTTTTTAGTTCATCTAATTCATCTTTAATTTGAAAAAGATATAAATAGAGTTCTTCAATTTTCCCCATTTGTAATGTTTGCATTTGTCCCAGTTTTAAACCATTAGCATCAATTTCTTCAGTTGTTGGAATACCGGGAAGATGCTTATTTATTAAAACGTAAGGTCTTAATTCATCCAATGGCATTAAAGTATAATCTTTATCAAAAACATAATCACACCAACCGGGATCTCCAATTAAAACTTCACATGCTCTAATAATACCAACAACATCTAATTTATATCCAGGTGTTCCAGTTCCAATACCAACATTACCATCATCACTAATAAATAATTTGTAATTCATTACATCAATATCACCATAATCATATTCATCTCCATTAAGATAATGACTTCCCTGAGGTTTCCAGAAATTAAGCCCGCTTTGATTACCTTGATATGCCGGTGCAAATTCTATTGCCCATTCACCATTGTCCAAATATTGCTCCTGGTCTTCATTACCAAAATATATACTGCCTTCATGTCCGCTAATTAAAATATCACCATGAACATGGAACGTTCTTTGAGGATTAGTTGTTCCAACTCCAACTTTTCCATCTTCTGTTAATGTCATAATATTCATTATTAGTTCTTTTTTAAGTTTGCTGATGAGAATTTATTTTGACATAAATATCTGGCAAGATACAAAATAACTTATTATATTACAAATTTTTGCAGATTTATTTTATATTTTCATTAAAGCTTTACCAACTTAATATGGCTCCTGCGGTCTTTGGTTTCCAAAATGCAGTAATAAATGCCGGAACACAAGGCAGAACCCTTTATGTTTATATTATGAATGCCTTTTGAAAGCTCATTGTTAACTAATTCCAATATTTCTGTTCCATAAATATTGGTTATGTATAATCTCACATTGGTTGTTTCCTGAATGCTGAATATTATTTGTGTTGAGTTGTTGAAAGGGTTGGGATTGCATTTAAAGACAGTGTTATTTTTATTTTCTGTTTTTTCTTTTTCGGATTTTTGTTTTGGAGATTCTTTTGTTGAATGGTCCTGTGCGCCTGGATAATAATCTCCCAGTAACATTTTATTACAAAAATCGCAGCTGATAGTTGGGTCAATATAGGCTTCAAAAATACCATTTCCATAAGTTTCAAAGCCTGGATTTAATTCAATGTAACCGTCTGTCCCTACATTAAAAGTAACTTTTTCAGGTGTTGTAATAGCATAAGAAGCAGTAATATATTCAGTTGCTACGAAATTGTTTTGTAAAGCCGGCGATTCAGTAATATGTATTCCTTTGTCATAAATACAAGGACCACACATATTTTTATAAAGATTCCAGCCGGCATATACAACTTCTGTAGCATTATATGGTGGATTATGTACCATGAAGTCACGGGATTTTGCGGGATTTTCACCATCCGGATAATATGGCCAACTAATCCAATCATACCAAAAAGCAGGTTTCCCTGTTTTGTAATATGAATATTGAGAGGAAGGTGGTATATCTTGCCATTCTGCAATTAATGTACCAAGCGTATTTTTTTTATACCAGTAACTTTTAAAACCATATTCTTTTATTTTTTCGTAATCAGATGAACTTGGTTTTGCATTACATCCAACAACATTTTGTTTATATTGTTTATCTTGATTATCAGAAGGAACATGATAAATACTAAATCCATCTAAAAAAATCTGATATTTATCTTCTGCTAAATTTCTGAAAAAAGTATTGTTAGGACCATTTGTTTCATCTGCTTTATGTACTCTATCTAATCTGATTTTTTCAACATAGTTACCTTCACATAAATTTTCAGTAGATCCAGGTGTCTGTCCATGAAATAATAAGTCTGCTAATCTGTTTGAGTAATCAATACACTCCCACCATTCTCCTGATATCTTCGTGCAATTAATCCCATAAGGTTCACTACTATAATTATAGCTAACAACATTAAGTTTTGCACCATATTGTAATACCATAGAATGACGTAAATGAAAAAAAATATTATTTTCAATTAAATTATGTTCTGAATTGCCACTAAGACAAACACCATAAGCTCTACCCGTAGATCTGTCATCATACCATTGGGCATCATGAAAATAACAACCGGATACTGTATTATAATTTCCGTAGATTCCTATATGAAAACGTCGTGTAAAATTACTTTCAACTCCTCTTATCCAACAATTACTACCATTAATTGTTATTGTATTTGTATTATATTTATCATAATCATCAACGACCAATTGTTTTTGCATGATATATATATCTTCTATCCCTATATAATTTTTAATTATATTAATACAAGTTCCTGCATTTTCTGGTAAATCAAAAAAGAAATGAGTTGGTTTGTTAAAAAGATGACTGTCTCCACCGGCACCCTTAAGAATTATTCTGGATTTATTTATATTTATTGATTTTTTAAATAAATAAACTCCGGCAGGAAAATATATTATTAAGTATCCACTTCCATTATAACTATTAATAATAGTGTTAAGTTCGTCACAATTGACAGTTTCATATTCTATTCCATAATACGGCGTTGATGTTAAAGGTTCGTTATATTCTGTTGATATTATATTATAATTTGGATCCGTAGCAATAATACATTCATTAATGGTTATACCACCTAAGTATTTTAAAACAGGACTACCAGCACAAATCCAGTGACAAACTCCTCCTTCGTCACAATCACAATCAGGTATTGGAGTTGTAGGAGCAGGAGGAAGACGATCTGAACAACCGGCATCTTGTATAATAGTACTTATTTGACTATTTACATATATAGCATTAAAAATCAATAATACAAATAAGATTATTTTTAATCTTTGTTTTTTAATTAAATTATTATGTTTCATTTTATTTAAGTTTATTTATTTAAAAGTAAAAACACCCATTCTATTCCCACCATCACACCATCTAAGTGCGGAAAATCTACAAGAAATAAATATTGTATCAGAAATTGAATCATTTTCATATATAAAATTATCTGCAAAGTTACCTTCAACCAAGCCCCATACATCCTCATATTTTGTAATTTTAATTTGTGATTTATCTGATAAATAATCTTTAGAGTAGTATGATTGTTGAAAAGATAAAGTTATATTACTAGTATAATCACCTGTCCTGTAACCTTTAAAACTAAAATATAAATAATAACCAGAATCACCATCATCAGAGCTATAATTATATTTATAATTTAATTCTACAGATGTAAAATCATCAACATTATAAGTGATATCACCATAATAAGCAATTACATAGTTAAATTCTTTAATAATTTTAGTTGTATCTCCATTCTTTATAAAAATTATTTGACTTAAATCATTTGATGGTCGCGGATATGGACGATAATAACAAGGATCCATACCTTGATCATGATTAAAACAACTATTTAGAACAAAACAAAAGAATATAAGTAAAAAAAAATAAATTTTCTTTTTCATTTTTTATTAATATGTTTTAAATTAAAAGCCCAGCCAAGTTTAAAACTGCCTGATATACTAAAAGAATATATACAATCTGATTCATACCACTTACAATATCTAAAAAAATCCCTATACTCACTCTGCCATATAGCTATTTTTCTTGGATCTTTACTGGGTTTACTTAAAATATTCCTTTCCCCAATTCCAAGTGCAATATCAAAAACAAAGCCCTTTTTTGAAATAAACTGCCAA
>CAZOSY010000011.1:0-24993 GCA_964582565.1 uncultured Bacteroidales bacterium
GAATTAAATTTACTGATTTTTTCATTGTTTTAAGTTTTAAATTTGTTTCAAAAATTAAGTTTTAAATTTGTTTCAAAAATACAGAAAATTATTTAATCAAAGGAAAATATTTTTTTTTAGATTAGGGTTTGTAAAAAAATAACCTATTGGTCATGCAACACAACTGACGAAATGATATAATTTTATCTTTTCGGAAAGGATTCTTGTAAAATATTAATAAACTATTATTTTTTGTGTAATAATTTCATTTTCAGTATTGATACGGATAAAGTAAATACCTTTTGTATAATTACTTAAATCAACAGAATTATTATAATAATTTCCTTTAAAGAGATGTAATTTGTCAGTCCATAGCTGACAACCAATCAGATTAATCAAATTTATTTCAACATATTGTTTTTGTTGAGACATAAAATTAATATAAAGTATTTCATTTGTTGGATTAGGGAATATATCCAGGTTAGTAAGCATAGAATTATCTTTAATATCAACATAATAAATATGAATTGTATTATTTGTTGTATCAGAGCCACAAGCATTTGATACTATAAGAGATACATTATAATCACCATTTGTAATATAAGTATGTGAAGGGTTTTGAACTATTGAAGTATCTCCGTCATCAAAATCCCAAAAATATGTATCCACATCTACTGATGCATCATAAAAATTAACTGTTGTGCTTTCATAAATATATCCAAAATTTGCAATAGGAAGTGTATCAATAGATATTATAACAGGCAAAGACATTGCTGAACATACGCTATCAGTAATTTCTACATAATATGAGCCGGAATCTGTAGCAGTAATTGATTGTGTAGTATCTCCTGTTGGATACCACAGATAACTATCTGCCTGTTGTGATGTAAGAGTTATACTATCATTAAAACAGATAGATATATTACCGTTTGGCGTTACTGAAGCTGATGGCAATATGATTGTTGCTGTTGCAGGAGTTCTTACACTTTTACAAGGTGGCTCTTTTACTTCCCAGTCATAATAAAAATAATAATACTGATAAGGAGTTGTGCCTGCACTACTGTATTTAACACTAATCAATCCTGATATTTCATAAGGATATGAGACACCATTATTGTTTCTGTATAAATTTGGAGATTCCTGTCCTGTTAATTGCAGGTCATTAGCAACAGGGATGTCAAAATTTAAATTAACGCGACTTTCACCATCAGGAATATTAACTGTTGTTGATTGAATGACCATGCTGTTATTATCGCGTAATTCAATAGTTCTGTTACCGGCACCTTGAGCATAGACCTTTACTGATACAAGAGTTACGGGAGAATAACAATCAAAAACCAGATAATGTTTATTAGCAGCAGTAAAAATGCTTCCGCCTCCGGAATTATCGGGTTTGCCAGTATATTGAGAACTTTGTTCAATAACATTTTCCACATAATAGGTTGTTGTCTGTCCTAATACCGGCGTATTAAAAGTTGTTCCTGTATCTAACAGATTTCCATTTGTTGAATCATCATACCAGTTTAATATTCCTGTTCCTGATGCTGATAAAGTAACAGAGCCGGAATCACATCTTGCTGCTGATGTTGTTACTGGTTGTTCGGGACAATTTATGATGATAAATTCATTTTTAAATAAGGAATCTTGGCCATAATCATTACTAACAAACAGTTTTACAGAAAAAGTATCATTTGTTGTATAAAAGTGTGAAGGATTTTGAACATTAGAAGTATCTCCATCGCCAAAATCCCAGTGCCAGAGATTAGGTCCGTTTGATGATAAGTCAATAAACTGAATATTTCCTGTGCAGCTTGCTGTATCAGAGGCCGTAAAGTCAGCTACCGGTGGTGTATCAGAATAAGTACATTGCCAGTTAAGTTCAAAGCCGGATTCTGTTACTGCCTGGTCAGTGAATTGTCTAAGAGTAATTTCTTCTCCTGATGATACTATTGTTCCTCCATTAGGTAGAGAACTGCCAGTATATCCACCTATTAAAGTGCTTAATGTATCAGAACCATCATAAATAAATAAAGAATCCCAGCCCTGTTCAAAATTAAAAGAGATAAAATTAAGTGTTATATATAAAGCACTTATTGGTGCAATTGTTATAATACTATTTGTGCTACTATGATAATTATCATTTCCTCCACTATCATATAAAATTCCGGAGCAGGATGTTTGGGTCTCGCCAGCGCCTGATTGTGGCATTATTACAATACAAGGATTTGAAGGGTCAATATTAATAAAGTTTATTTTTGTAATGGAATCATCTCCAAAAGGACTATCTCCGTAAGCAATTAGCTTGACATCATAAATACCAATGTTGGTATAAGTATGTAAAGGGCTTGTTTGAGTGCTTGTATCACCATCGCCAAAATCCCAGAGAAAAGAATTAGCATTAGAGCTGTTATTAATAAACTGAACATTGACAGGTGCATCACAGAAATCAGTAAAATCAGAAGTAAAATCAGCTATAGGCGAACCTGCTGCTGTGGCATAAGCTTTGATACATAAATCATAATCTTTTGAGGTGCCATTTCCTACTGGTGTCCATGAAGTGCCATTATCACTTATCCAGCATTTGCCGGTTTCTGTTGTTACATTGCTTGCATAGCCGGGAGTTACATTTTCAACAGGTATAGGAGTATTATATCCGGGTGTATAATATTTAATTTTAATATAAAAATCATTTCCACTGGCAATAAACAAAGGCGATGGTAAATCAAAAGTATAATAACCGGGAAATTCGCATGCCTGAGTAGTTATGCTATCTAATAAATTTGTGAGAGTTGTACCATTAAAGTCATCATATATTTCTATTTTTACACTGGCATTACTTGCAGCAATATAAGTTCCTATTTTGGTTATTTGCTGGTCATTGGATGCTTCATATTTTGTTAATCCGTATCCTGTAGGACTTCCAAATCCCTTATCGCTTGTTTCTCCGTAATAGTCATAGTAATATATTTCAGAGCTTGGTATATAGTCGGTTCTTACAGGGAAATAAGCATTACTAGATAAAACTTTTGTATCATTATAAGAGATATAAAAGAATCCTGATTCTCCCCATGAAGCTCCCCAGCTGTTTTTAAATATCCATGCACCTGTGCCGCCATCTGTTACTTTATTGTCGTCCCAGCCGGCAAGTGTTATTGCATGATTTGCATAGTCAGAGCCGCTATAGTAATATGTATTATTGCCGGAATTAAAACTTGCATCTTCCCATCTCATAGAAACGTATAGGGCGCCATAATCTAATAAAGTTTGTTTAATTACATCTGCATCATTAGGCAAGAATCGTGCATCAGTTACATAAGCCAAAGGGGATAATGCTAATGGGCAAGTTCCCGATGTTGCAGTATATGGGTCATCAGCTTCAGATATAGGTCCGTGTCTTTTTGACAGATAAGCTGTTGATATTTCAGCAGTGCCTCCCTGGCATGGTGCATAGTCAAAGTTATGACAGTTATTAAGATTATCTTCTGACAGGTCAAAAGTGCCAAGACCTAATACTTTCCATCGCGATTCTATTGAACCCATTGTTGCAAAAGTCCAGCAGGCACCACAAGACCCCTGAGCTTTTACAGAAGTGATGTATCCGTTGGTTCTCATATCATAGTCAGCAGTATATTTAGCCCCTCTTATTTTTTTATGCATTGCATAAAAAGCATCAAAGTTATGTTTAACAGGTGATGGTATTAATCCTAATCCATAGCCATCATTTGTTATTGTTATAAATGTTCCCTGCTCTTTCTGGTTTAAATAATTAACAAAATCAGGATTTAAAGTAGATTCTGTAATCTGTTGGGAATAAGAGAAATAGCTATTAAATATTACAGATAGAAACAAGAAATAAGGTATATATTTTTTCATAATAAAAAAGTTTTAAAATTAAGATTTCAAAGTTAATAAAAAAATAATTTTACAAAGAAAAACCAAATAATTATTTCGTTAAAATCTAACAAATGTATTAAATATATTTTAATATATTAACATTTTTTTATAAAATCTGTAATTTTTTGTTTTTCATCAGGATGAAACCATGTAATGGAAATATCTTTTTTAAACCATGTAAGCTGTCGTTTGGCATATCTCCGTGTGTTTGTTTTAATGTTTTCTATTGCCTGTTTAATATTTGTTTTATTATCTAAATGAGCAAAGATTTCTTTATATCCAACAGTATTCAAAGCATTGATTTTTTTATAATCGTTTAAGTTGTATAGATTTTTTGCTTCATTGATTAACCCTTGTTTGAGCATCATATCTACACGTTTGTTTATTACAGAGTATAGTTCTTTTCTGTTGCAAATAAGACCAATTTTAATTATTTTAAAGTTTCTTGTTTTTGATTTATTTGTTCTTAAAGATGAATATTTTTCCCCTGTTTGCAGACATACTTCTATTGCTCTCATCAGCCGTTTAGGGTTATTTGTATCAACAACAGAAAAATATTCAGGGTCTAATGTTTTTAATTGTTTTTGTAATTCATTAATACCTTTTTCTTCGTATATATTTTTTATTTTTTCTCTTATAGTTTGGTCAGGATTTGGTAATATATCAATACCATCACATACGGCATTAATATACAGGCCTGAGCCACCAACCATAATTGCATATCTGTGATTTATAAATATTTTTTTTAATACATTAATAGCTTGCTCTTCAAACATAGATACATTGTAATAATCTTTAACAGAGAGATTGTTGATAAAATGATGTTTTACAGTATTCAGTTGTTTTTCTGAAGGAGTGGCAGTGCCTATTTTTAGTTCTTTATAAAACTGGCGGGAGTCGGCTGATATTATTTCTGTGTTTAATTTTTTTGCAAGTTCAATACTTAGTGATGTTTTTCCAATACCTGTAGGTCCAACAATAACGATTAAACAATTTTTAGTGTTATTTGGCATTTTTTGTTACGATTTTGGGTATATATAGCATCAAATCTCTTTAAGTAATATTTGTCCATAATGTCCGATTTCTTCGTTACGTTTGTCTTTCAAATCAGTCATTTATAAAAATAAACTCCTGATTTTCAAGACTGCACAAGCCCCGAACTCGAACATTCTGAACAAAACACTTACTTTATAGGCAGACACTAATTAAGTTTGCTTTTAGTTATTGAGCAAAGCCGAAATAAAAGGTAATAATTACTATAAAAAAATGTATTTACCCCGTTGGATATATCCTACGGGGTTTATTTTTATTTTACAATCTATTTGCTTTTATCCGGGAAAGCAGGCACAGGAGGCAATCCTTTATAATTTTTAAGTTCTTCTAAAATAACTTCAATAGCTTTATTAAGTTGCTGGTCTTCACCTGCATATTCTTTTGCAGGGTCATTGACAACAATAATATCAGGGTCAACGCCATAGCCCTCAATAATCCATTTGCTTGTATCAGAAGAATAAGTGCCAAATTCGGGTTTATATAAAGAGCCACCATCAACAAAAGGTAAAGAGCCACGAATACCGGTAACAGCTCCCCAAGTGCGGGTGCCAATTACTTTGCCTATTTTATGCTTTTTAAATGAGTAAGGAAACAAATCTCCGTCAGAAGCAGAATAACAATTTATTAACAACACTTTAGGTCCAAGCATCATTTGTTTCGGAGTATTGCCCGGCTCAGTTACATTTCTTGCAATATTGGAACGTGTTATTTCTCTGCGCAAACGTTCTATGAGCATTGGAGACACATTGCCTCCACCATTTCCTCTGTCATCAATTATTAATGCTTTCTTTTTTAGCTGCGGATAAAAATATTTAACAAATTCATTCAATCCCTTAGTTGACATATCAGGAATATGAATATATCCTACCTGATTATTAGTGGATTCACTAACTTTTTTAATATTATTTTGAACCCATTTATAATAATATAAATTGGCTTGATCTTTAACAGGCACAATAATAGTTTTTCTACTATCTTTTTCATTTGGCTTTGAGTTAACAGTAATCTCAATTTGTTTATCAGCAGTATTTATAAGAGATTCGTAAATATTATCCATATTTTTAGTTGATTTACCATTAACAGCAATTATATAGTCGCCTTGATTAACATTAACGCCTATTTCTGTTAAAGGTGAGCGTAAATTTTTGTTCCAGTTTTCACCTTTCAATATTTTATCAATTTTATAATATCCTGATGAATGCCGGCTAATTTTGGCACCTAATAGTCCTGTATATATTTTTTTAGGTGTTGGTTTGTCTCCACCGCTTACATAAGAATGTCCTATACTAAGTTCTCCTATAAGTTCTCCTATAATATAGTTCAAATCATTACGATTATTTACATAAGGCACTAACACGGCATATTTATCGTGCATTGCCTTCCAGTCCACTTTGTGCATATCAGGGTCATAAAAAAAGTCGCGCATCTGTCTCCAGCTTTCATCATAAATCTGTTTCCATTCTTTTTTGTTATTTACCGGTATTTTTAAGTTTGATAAATCAACAGATTCATCTAATTTGATTTTAGCACCGGATAAATCAATAACCGAATATTTCTTACCTTTTTTTATAAGCATTTTTTTTTTATTTGCAGATATATCAAAGCCATCATAATTGCCTAAGTCGGTTTCTTTTTTCTTTTTCAGGTCAAAGACCTTTATTAAAGTTTGTTTTGAAGAAAAAGAACGTTCACAATAATAAATTTTATCCTCTAATCCATATATACTCCAGTAATTAGATGCTTTTACAGGAAGGGCAACAATTCTGTTTTGTATTCCATCAATATCAATTTTAACAGTAACAGGTTGTTTTATATCTTGTTTTTTCTTTTTTTTATCATTTTTTGTCTTTGAAGTGTCTGATTCAATTTTTACTTCGTCATTTTCAGGTGCAAGAGGTGATAAAGTGGATTTTGCAAGAGTTATAAGATAAATTTTACTCATATCTCTGTAAGCGGTATTCCATTCTGTTTCGCTATAAATAGGATTAAAATCCCTTTTTGATGTTAAAAGTAAATATTTTCCGTCATTACTAAATGTTGGTTGTGAAGAACTATACCATTCCTGTGTTACTTCATAATCTTTTTTAGAATCTATATTATATAAATGGATTTTTGACATATCATTTTTTTCATTACTAACATAAGTGAGCCATTTGCTGTCAGGTGCCCAGTTAAAATATTGGAATTCCCATATTTTTGATTTTGCAATAAGAGTAACTTTTTTTGTCTTAATATCAACATATTGTAAGCGCAACATTTTATCGTTCCATAATATTTTTTTACTGTCAGGCGACCATTTTAAATAATATTTGTATGTATCAGCATCTTTTGTTAATTGGACAGGTGGTTCTGTGCCATCTTGTTTTTGAATATATATTTCATATTCTCCGTTTTTGTCAGATATATATGCTATATATTTCCCGTCAGGAGACCAGACAGCATTTCTGTCGTGAGCACCGGAACTTTGTGTTAAGTTGCGGGTAATTCCATGTTGAACAGGCACTGTAAAGATATCGCCTCTTGCTCCAACCACTATACGTTTACCATCAGGCGAAATCTCTACTGAATTAATATTTTTACCTGCATCTTTTAGTTGGTCACGTCCATTGGCAAAATCATTGGCAATTTGAATATTTATTTTTTCATATTTTTTGGTTTTAATATCAAATAAATAAATATATCCTCCATTTTCAAATACAATAGCATCTTTTCCCAATGAAGGAAATTTAATATCATATTTGGTGAAATCAGTAACTTTTTTTGTTTGTTTTGTTTTTGTGTTATATACAAACATATTCATTGTTCTGTCTCTGTCAGACAAAAAATATATTTCATCATTTTTCCACATAGGAAATATATTTTGATTATCATTATCAGTTATTTTAGTAGTTTTTTTTGTTTTAAAATCATAAATCCATACATCGTCAGCCATACCGCCTTTGTAATATTTCCATGTGCGGAATTCCCTGAATACACGATTATAAGCCAGTTTGTTACCATCAGGAGAAAAAGAACAAAATCCACCGGTTGGCAAAGGCAATTCTTTTGATAATCCGCCATTTTTTGAGACCTTGAATAACTGTCCCACAAAAGAGTTGAAAGATTGTTTTCGTGAACGATAGATAATATTTTCTCCGTCATTTGTCCATGTCATAACAATATTATTAGGACCCATTCTGTCAGAAATATCATCACGTGGTATTGTTGCAGTATAAGTTAATCTTTCAGGCACTCCACCTTGAGAAGGCATTAGATATACTTCTGTGTTGCCATCATATTGTCCTGTAAAAGCAATGGATTTGCCGTCAGGAGAAAATCTTGCAAACATCTCATAACCAATATCATTAGTAAGTTTACGGGCAATGCCTCCTGTTTTATCAACAGTATATAAATCTCCTGCATAAGAGAATATTATCTGATTTTCATAAACAGCAGGAAACCTAAGCAAACGGGCTTGCTGGACATCCTGAGCATAACTATGGATAGAGCAAAAAGTAAAGATTGCAAGAAAAATAAAAGAACGTTTCATAATTAATGGGTTTTAATTTTTTTTAAATGAGGATTATAGTAAAAAAATAGACCAAATCAATTTAATATTTATAATTAATTTTTATCGGACACTAATGATTTATAATATTTATTTTGCAAATATATATTTTATTTATTTCAAGTTAAAAAAAATGTATATATTTATGAAGGAAAATAAAAAAAATGTATAATTTAGCAAATATAATTAATTAATAAATTAAAAAATGAATCCATTCCGAAAAGACAAAATTATGTCATTCCGAATTTAGTTCGGAATCTCTAATTTCAATAATATCAATAGATTCTGAAACAAGTTCAGAATGACAAATAGGCAAATATTTGCTTTTCGGAGTGGATTAAAAAATTAAAAAACTATGAAGACAAAAATTATTATTTTACTTGCATTTTGTTTAAGTTGTGTTCAATTAAGCAATTTAAAAGCTCAGCAATGGATGAGGACTCCTTATATTGATGTAAACAAAAAAGACCTTAATTTTTATGATATTCAAAAAGCATTTAATATGTGGTCTGCTGATAAGGATTTGAGTAAGATAAAAGGATATAAAGCATATAAGAGATGGGAATGGTTTTATGGACAAAGAGTTTTCCCTACAGGAGAGATGCCTGACCCTGGTATTAACTGGAAAGAGTTAAAAAAAATCAAAAATGAATATTATTCTAAAAAAAACTTAAAAACGAACTCCAACTGGACTTCAATTGCTCCTATTTCAATACCTCCATCGCCAGACCCTACAAGTATTCATGGTATGGGACGAATTAACTGTATTACTTTTCATCCTACCGATACAAATGTTTTTTGGATTGGTGCATCACAGGGAGGCGTATGGAAAACTACTGATGGAGGACAGACATGGGTTACTTTAACAGATGATATTCCTTTGCTTAGAATAAGTGATATAGCTGTTGCTCCTGATAATCCTGATATTATGTATATAGCAACCGGTGATATAGATTATATAGGTTTTAATACTATTGAAGCAGGAAGAATATATCAATTTGGAATGGGAATATTAAAATCTACTGATGCAGGAGCAACATGGGATACTACAGGATTGTCTTTTAACTTAACAGATGGACAATCTTCACTTATAAGAAAAATAATTATTAATCCTGATAGCACAGACAAAATTATTGCAGGTGGTGCTGACGGTATATACAAGTCCTCTGATGCAGGAGATACATGGACAAAAAAAGACAGTTCTGTAATTATTGATATGGATGCAAATCCTCTTAATACAAATACTGTCTTTGCTGCTACCTTTTTTAGTCCTGTTATGCAAGACGAAGCAAAAGTAATGAAGTCCACAGATTTTGGAGACACATGGACTGATTTGAATACAGGAATACCTCTTACAGATACAGTACAACGAATTGAAATTGCTATAGCACCTTCAGACACCAATTTTATTTATGCCTTAACCTGCGGCAATAATGGTGGACTTTATGCTTTTTACAAAAGTGTTGACGCAGGCGATACATGGCAATTAGTGGTTGATACTAATGCAGGTCCTACGTATGCTCCTAATGTTCTTGGATGGATTGATGGCGGATATTTTAATTTACCGGGTTATCCTGTAGATAATGCAGGACAAGGAACTTATGACCTTACATTACTAGTTAGCCCTAATGACCCCGGCAAAATTTATACTGGCGGAGTTAATATGTGGGGTTCTGAAGATACAGGCAAAACATGGAACTTTGTTTCTATGTGGGTTAATTATTTTGGACCAAGTCTTCATGCTGATCAACATTGCTCTAAAATTAATCCTTTAACAGGAGAATATTTTCAATCTAATGACGGAGGATTGTTTAAAACAGATACAATTAAGATAGGTAATCTTGATGAGGTATTACCTTGTGTTAATTTTATTACACAGGAGATTACTCCGGGATGTTATACTCTGCCTACAAATTGGACCGATTTAACAGGAGGACTACATATAACAGAATTTTATCGTATGGGTGGTTGTCGCGATGGTGCAAATGTAATTATAGCAGGAAGTCAGGATAATGGAACTTATTTATACAATGATGGTAACTGGATAAATGCATGGGGCGGCGATGGTATGGAGGCAATGATAGACCATCATAATCCAAATATTATTTATGCAACAAATTATAATGGCACTTTAAACAGGTCAACAGATGGTGGACAAAACTTTACAAGTAACCTTGAAACGCCTATTACTGATGCTGGTGAACATGGTGACTGGGTAACGCCTTATGCAATGAATTCTTATAATTCAAATATTATTTATACAGCATTTAATAACATCTGGAAGAGCGAAGATCAAGGAACTTCATGGACAAAAATTTCTAATATAGCTTCTAATTATTCATTTAAAGCTTTATCTGTTGCTAATTCAAATCCAAATTATATTTATGCATCAAGACCCAAAGATATATATAGAACCACAGATGGAGGAACAACATGGACATCAATAAAAACGGGCTTGCCTATCAATGATGATTTAGTTACTTATATAACAATCAGCTCTGAAGACCCTCTTACGTTATGGATAACTTTTTCAGGATATGATGAAGGAGAAAAAGTTTATAAATCTATTAATGGTGGTGATTCATGGAATAATATTTCTTATAATCTTCCTAATGTTGCTGCAAATTGTATTGTGCATCAAGCAGGACATACTTCAGATAATGTATATCTTAATGGTTTATATGTAGGAACTGATATAGGCGTATTCTATACTAATGATTCTCTTTTAAATTCTTCTGCAAAATGGATTGAGTTTGATAATGGATTGCCTAATGTAGTTGTTAATGAATTGGAAATTCATTATGGAGCACAAAAGATAAGAGCCGCAACTTATGGAAGAGGATTGTGGGAAACAGATTTATATGTTTCAAGTTATGATGTAAACATTGGTATGCCTAAATATGACAATAATAACGTAAATCTTAAAGTTTTCCCTAATCCTAATAATGGAAATTTTATGATTAAAGCAAATATTAAAAAGAAAGAGAATGTTTTGATTAATATGTTTACTTTAACAGGAGATAAAGTACTTACAATTAATGATAACGTCAAGGGTGCTTACGATAAACAGATTGATGTTAGTGAATTTACTAATGGAATTTATATTTTACAGATAACAATTGCTGATACACATTATACTACAAAAATTGTTAAACAGTAAAAATAATATCTTAAATAGTATTTGTTTATAAATTCAAAAATTTTAACTAAAATGTACATTATTTTTGGAAAAATTTTTTTATATTTTTTATTTTTGTTTTAATTAAAAAATCCCGAAAGGGATTTAAATTGAATAACCATAGGTGAAATCTGTGGTTAAAAAGTTATGCTTAAATGTAAGAATGTAATACAAAAAAATTATGTGAATGAGTGGTTTTATTTTTGAAATATAATATAATCACTTGATATTACGGATGTTATAAGGTTTTATTGTTTTTGTATCTTCCAATTTTCAAGAAGTCTGAACTTTGTATAATAATTTACTTCATAGAATTTTCCCAACAAGGTAAATCATTTAATTTAGTATTTTGTTTTAATATCTGGCAAATATAAAATGAGACCTTTTCAAATTCTGTAAAAAATCATTTTTTTAAATAAATATTTATGCATCAGATAAAAAATAACTATTTACAAATATCAGTTAAAGATAAAGGAGCAGAACTAAACAAACTTATATCTTTAAATAATGATTTTGAATATATATGGCAAGCTAATGCTAAATACTGGGCAAGGTATTCACCTGTTTTGTTTCCAATAGTTGGGAAAATAAAAGATGACACATATATTTTTGATAATAAGAAATATTGTATGTCTCAGCACGGTTTTGCAAGAGACAAAAATTTTAAGTTAATTGATAAGACCAAAAATAAACTTTGTTTTTTGTTAAAACAAGACAAATCTACATTAAAAATATATCCGTTCAAATTTGAACTGTATATTGATTATGAATTACAGGACAATAAACTTATTGTGCATTATAGGGTAATGAATACAAATGACAGAGATATGTTTTTTTCAATAGGCGCACACCCCGGTTTTAATTGTCCTCTTGTTAAAAACGAAAGCTATGAAGATTATTATCTTGAATTTGAACATAATGAGTTAGTAAAAAGATGGTTTACAAAACATGGTTTATTAACAAACAAAACAGCACTTGTATTAAATAATGAAAAACAATTGTCATTATACAGAGGCATTTTTAAAGATGGTGCTTTTATATTTAAAAATTTAAAATCATCAAAAATAAGTTTAAAAAGTCGTAAGAATAGATACGGATTATCTGTGAATTTCAAAGGATTTCCTTATTTAGGAATATGGGCAAAGTCAGATGCGAATTTTATATGTATAGAACCCTGGTATGGTGTTGCAGACAAAGAAGACACAAAACAAACATTTGAAAAAAAACAGGGAATTATAAAATTATCTTCTAAAAATACCTTTAAATGTTGCTATTCAATCACTATTGACTTTTAAAAATATCTTACCTGTAATAAAGAAACCAAAATATTACACATAATATTTCTACTGATTAATTTATTAATATATCCTAAAATTAGCAAGTCAAAAATAAAAAATTCTTTAACCACAAAGTTCACAAAGAATGCACAAAGTTCACAAAGAAAATAAATTCACCTAAAAATCTTTGTGTTCTTGGTGTAAAACTTTGAGTTCTTTGTGGTTAAAAAAAGACTTGCTAATTTTAGGTATATACAAATACAAAAATCTTTAAAAAAATCTCATTTTTTTTTTATTATTATGAGAGATGAAATAATTTTATATTTTTGCCAAAAAAACTTTTTTTATAAACTAAAATAAATAAATATGAAAAAGTTATTAAGTATTTTAATGATTTTATTAGTTCCTGTTATTTCATTTGCAAGTGAAACAGATTTGATAATTCCTGATTTAAAGACAACTAATTATTTTGGTGTAAATGGCTGGACATTACTTTGCTGGGGATTTATTATTATAGGTATAGGAATATTTTTTGGATACAGACAATACAAAAGTGTGAAAGCTATGCCGGCTCATAAGTCAATGTTAGATGTTTCTAATACTATATATGAGACATGCAAGACCTATCTGTTACAACAAGGTAAATTTTTAATTATACTTTTTATTCTTGTAGGAGTTGTAATCTCTTATTATTTTCTTGGACTAAAACACTGGTCAATACCTAAGGTTTCATTAGTATTATTGTGGACAATACTGGGTATTTTAGGTTCGTATAGTGTAGCATGGTTTGGCATAAGGATAAATACATTGGCAAATAGCCGTACTTCTTTTGCATCATTGCATTCAGCTTACAAATCAAGTTCTATCCCTACTCAGTCAGGTATGAGTGTAGGAGTGCTTTTGGTTTGCACAGAATTAATTATGATGACAATGATATTGCTTTTTGTTCCGGGCGAAAGTGCAGGTGCTTGTTTTATTGGTTTTGCCATAGGCGAGTCACTCGGAGCAAGTGCTTTAAGAATATGTGGTGGCATTTTTACAAAAATAGCAGATATTGGTGCTGACTTAATGAAAATTATTTTCAAACTTCCGGAAGATGACCCTCGTAATCCTGGTGTCATTGCTGACTGCACAGGTGATAATGCCGGTGATAGTGTTGGACCAACTGCTGATGGATTTGAGACCTATGGAGTAACTGGTGTTGCTTTAATTACATTCATCATATTAGGAGTGTTTGGAGTAGAACTTCAAGCCGGTTTAATTATCTGGATTTTTGTTATGCGTCTTTTAATGGTAGTTACATCATTACTTGCTTTTGAGATTAATAAAGCAATAACAAAAGCTAAATTTGAAAATTTAAAAAGTTTTAATTTTGAAACGCCTCTGACAAATCTAATATGGATTACATCTATAATTTCAATCATATTTACTTATATAATAAGCTATTTGATGCTATCTTCTGAGGGTTTTGGTCTTTGGTGGAAGATGTCCACTATAATAAGTTGTGGAACATTAGCAGCGGCTTTGATACCTGAACTTACAAAAGCTTTTACAAGTTCAAAGTCAAGGCATGTTCAGGAAATTACAACAGCTTCAAAAGAAGGTGGCGCTTCTTTAAACATCCTTTCAGGACTCGTTACAGGCAATTTTAGTGCATTCTGGATAGGATTAGTGATAGTTGTCTTAATGTTTGTCGCATATAGCATCAGTGGTTTAGAATTGTCTCAGCTTATGGATTATCCTGTTATATTCTCATTTGGCTTAGTTGCTTTTGGATTTCTCGGAATGGGACCTGTTACTATTGCTGTTGACAGTTATGGACCGGTAACAGATAATGCTCAATCAGTATTTGAACTGTCTCAGATAGAAAAAATTCCGGGTATAAAAGAAGAGATAAAAAATGACTTTGGCTTTGAGCCGGATTTTAAAAGAGGAAAACATAATATGGAGGCAAATGATAGTGCGGGAAACACATTTAAGGCAACAGCAAAACCAGTATTGATAGGAACAGCAGTAATTGGTGCTACAACAATGATATTTTCTATTATACTTATACTTAAAAAGACACATTTGCTAGCAATAGAACTAACAGATGCACCTGTTATACTTGGCTTTATCACAGGCGGAGCAGTAGTATATTGGTTTTCAGGTGCTTCCATACAAGCTGTTACAACAGGAGCATATCGTGCCGTCCAATTTATAAAAGAGCATATTCATCTTGATAAAGAAAAGGCAGATATAAAGGACTCAAAAGCTGTTGTCAAAATTTGCACACAATATGCACAAAAAGGAATGTGGAACATATTTTTTGTGCTCTTTTCCTTATCTCTGTCTCTTGCATTCATTGAACCTAATTTTTTTGTTGCATATCTAATGTCAATAGCTGTATTTGGTTTGTTTCAGGCATTGTTTATGTCTAATGCAGGCAGTTCATGGGATAATGCCAAAAAAGTTGTTGAAGTTGATTTACAACAAAAAGGCACACCTCTGCATGAAGCCGCAATAGTTGGCGATACTGTTGGTGACCCTTTTAAAGATACTGCATCAGTATCTTTAAATCCTGTAATAAAATTTTCTACTTTATTCGGATTATTAGCTGCTGAAATATCTATTGAACTTATTAAAACAGACAATGCTGATATTGCTCATATTATTGGCATCATACTATTATTAGTGGCATTAGTATTTATTTACCGCTCATTTTACAAAATGAGAATACCCAAATAGTTTCTTTTTATAAAATGCCGACTCATTACAGGGCTCAAACATTCAACACTCAACATACAATATTCAATTTTCATTATTTCTGCATATTCTACTTTGCAGTTTCAATACTTTTATAAATTATATACTGCAAATGGTTTAAATTTTTACTTTTATAGTCAAATAATTGTTACATTGTTCAATTGTTACATTGTTGTGTGTCAAATTTAAAGTATATCAATTTCATCAACAACATTACTTATTTTTATCTGCCTTAGGCGGGTCATTTCCTGTTTTTTTACTTGTTTATTGATTATTGTATGTTGCTTATTGAGTGTTTTTCTATATAACATAAATATGTAATATCAAAATAATTATTACCCACTATATTCCATATAGAGCCAAATTTTCAGGTCTTTATAAACCAAATAAATACATTTTTTATGTATTTTCGGCGTATGAAATTCTTATCTTATAAAATAAAAGACATCACAAAAACTATAAAAATTGAATTATCTGATTTATATGCTCAAAAAGAAATTGATAGTTTTATCTATTTGCTTTTTAAAGAATATCTTAATTTTTCAAAAACAGATGTTATCTTAAAATCAGAATATAAAGTAAATAAAAAAGAACTTATAAAAATAAATTTAGCTATAAATGATTTAAAAAATTTTAAGCCAATACAATATATAACAGGAAAAATAAACTTTTATGGACTTGACTTTATCGTTAACAAAAATGTATTTATACCTCGCCCTGAGACAGAAGAACTAATAAATGTAATTATAAATGATTATAAATCAGGATATTTTTATCAGCAAGAGAAAAATACAATAAATATTTTAGATATAGGAACCGGAAGCGGTTGTATTGCTGTAACTTTAAAAAAAATTATTGCAAATTCAAATGTCTTTGCCTGCGATATCTCAAAAGAGTCCTTAAAAACAGCAAAAAAAAATGCTACTCATAATAATGTAAAAATCAATTTCTTTATTTATGATATTCTTAATGATAATGCTTGTTCGGAACTTGTGCCGAGACCTGTGCTGAATTCATTTCAGTATCCATATCATCCTGAACTTCTTTCAGGATTGTTTCAGTATATTCCTAAATTTGATATTATTATAAGCAACCCACCTTATATAAGAGAATCAGAAAAAAAAACAATGAGTAAAAACATATTAAATTATGAACCTGAGCAGGCATTATTTGTAACAGATGAAAATCCTCTTGTTTTTTATAATGCTATAGCTGATTTTGCTTTAAAACATTTGAATGTTAATGGTAAAATATATTTTGAGATAAATGAAGAGCTATCTAAAGACCTGAAAATGATGCTTTTAAAAAAGAATCTTAAAAATATTATTATTAAAAAAGATATAAATGGAAAAGATAGAATAATAACTTGTTCTATTGTATCAACACGATAAGTGTCAAGGTAGAAACAAAATATAAATGCCGTAGGATGCCTATCCAACGGTATAAACAGATGAAACCTCCATAACCAAAGATAGTTTAGAGTTTTAAGTTTAGAATTAATTTGGACAGATAAATAGATGACCAGCCTTAGGCGGGAGAAATTAGAAATTCGGAATTTTGAACAACCTGATCCTCCTGAGGCAGAAAAGACCCGGATATGGTCATTCTTCCCTACGAGGCAGGACTGTCAGAATTTTGAATTTTATTTGTTTTAATTCCTGTTTAAAATATAAGCACATAAAACAAACAAATTGTTTTTGCACTACACATTTTAGTTTTCCTGAACATATCTCTTATTTTATATGGATTTTAGTTATACAAATTGATTGTAGATATAAAATCTTAGGGCTTGTGATATTCCATTAGTCCTTGTATTGGTGATTTAACTATTTTTTTTATTATCACATTATTTTTTTTAGCAACTTTTTTAAGTATCTCTTTAAAATAAAATGCTATTGAACCAACACAATTTACCGGCACAGATTTATAGTTTGAATAGCGACAAATCTGATAATAAAAAAAACTCTCAAAGCAGGACTCAACAATATTATAAATATATGGATTCTTTATGTTTTCAGAAAAAAACATGCCAAAAGAAGCCAGAAATCTATTGGGGTAAGATCTATTGTAAACACAGTCAAGTATATATTCATTACTGAGTTTATACTTTTTGTAAAAGGCATTTTTTATCTCTGTTGGTAACTCATTTTTTAAATATGCGTTTATAAGTATTTTACCAAACTGGGCACCGCTACCTTCATCACCAAACATATATCCAAACAAAGGCATATTTTCTATAATATTTTTCCCATCATAATAACCTGAGCTTGAGCCGGTTCCCAAAATACAAACAATTGCCTCACTCCTACCGCATAATGCTCTTGATGCACCAAGTAAATCATGCTCTACTATAACATCTGCATTAACAAATATATTATTCAAAGCTTTTGCAACAATATCATATTTTTGTTTGGAAGAACATCCTGCTCCATAATAATATAATTTTTTAACAGAAATACAGTCAATTTTAGGGATTAAATCTTTTCTTAATATTTTTTCAATATTCTTAGAATCAATAAAATAAGGATTAAATCCTATGGTTTGAAAATTTCTAACCTCTTTTTGAGCATTTATTAATTTCCAGTCCGTTTTTGTAGAGCCGCTATCTGCAATTAAAATCATAATTTTGTAAATCGTTAAATATCAAAAATTTTTCCATCTTCTGCAAGAAAAGTATTAGAAAAAACTTTTTTGGCCTCTTCTAACAATAAGTTTAAGTCCTTATATCTTGCAGAAAAATGTCCTATAATAAGTTTCCTGACATTTGCCTTTTTTGCAATTTTACCAGCTTGTTTTGCTGTTGAATGGAATCTTTGTGCTGCAACTGTTTTTTTTTCTTCCATAAATGTTGCCTCATGATAAAGCAAATCTACATCTTTTATTTGTTCAACTACCGGCTCAAAATATTTAGTGTCAGAGCAATATGCATACGAACGTGGCTTTGGAGGTTCAATAGTTATATCAGCATTTTTATATAATCTGCCATTATCATCTGTATAATCTTCACCTTTTTTTATCTTACCAAACTCTGTAAAAGGTATGTTTAATTTATTAAGAACATTTTTTTTCATATTCCTTTCATGTTTTTTTTCTCTAAATAAAAATCCACAATCAGGAATACCATGATTTAATATTATTGTCTCTACAAATAATCTGTCATCTTCAAAAATAATTTCAGATATATCACATTTTAACAGATGGAAAATAAGAGGATAAGATAATTTTGTGTTAGATGCTTTTAATTGTATATCAATTATCTGTTTTAACTCAGGAAAAGCATATAAATGAAGTTCATTAGTTCTGCCAAGCAGATGCATTGTAGTTAATAAACATATTAGCCCAAAATAATGGTCTCCATGTAAATGGCTGATAAAGATATTATTAATTCGTTGAAATTTAATATGATACTTTCTTAACTGTAATTGCGTGCCTTCGCCACAGTCAATTAAGAATAAATGTTCATTTACATTAAGTATCTGAGCGCTAAGATGTCTGTTTGCTATTGGCATAGCAGAGCCAGAGCCAAGAATTGTTACAGAAAATGTCATTAATTTAATTATGAATTTTTGCTGTTAATAGCTGTTAATAAAAGATTAAAAAAATCTTTATTACTCATAATATTCAAATCTTCTAATCTTTTTATCAAAAAAAATAATAACGAATTGAAACAGATAATGAACAGATTAAAACAAATATTTTAGTATCACTTTAAAATCCTGTAATCAGACAATCTGGTCATAGACAAAATTATTCAGAAATTATCATTCTTTTTGTGATAACCTGATTTTCATTACTTATTTTATATAAATATATTCCTGATGTTAATCCATCTGCATCAAAGATGATATTATTGGTGCCAGCTTTAGCTTTTAAAGATTTTTTATAGACAACATCACCAATAATGTTGTAAACAGTAAAATCAAAACTATCATTTACAGGAGTAGTATAAACAATTTTTGTCTTATCAGAAAAAGGATTTGGTAAATTTTGTAAAACATTAAATTTGTCAGGTATAATTATTCCTATTCCGACAGTTCCTTGTATTCTAAGTATACGTACTTGCAACGAATCAGGAATTTGGGTCCCCTGTAAATAATATTGCATATTAAATGTTAGAGTGTCAATTCCTGCGTCAGCAGGTATAGGTGTGCCTGAAATCAATATACATCCGGATGTTCCTCCTGGCCAATAATCATTTGTAGCATCTGTTTGATATGTAAGACTGGCAGGTAATCCATTAATATTAGTAATGCCTACGGAATCAATAGTAACAGGAAAGCCCATGAGATTTGTATCAGCAGGAATTACTATTGTCATTATTGTGCTGTAAGAGGTTCCAACATCAGCATGTGGTAAACTATCAGCAGGATAAAGCCCTGTACTAGTATATATAGGGTCAGGAGTACACTGTGCATTAACTAATGATATTCCAAACAATGGAATAATAAATAATAAAACAAGTATTTTCTTTTTCATAGTTTTTATATTTTATGAGTTATTAAAATTAAGTTATTTATTTAAAATTTCAAATGTAATAAAAAAATATAAATATAATAAAAAAAATATAAATATTTTTTTGGCATTAAATAGATTATATTGAAAAATTTAACTGACGGGTTAACTCGTCGGTTATTTATATATAAATTGAGTTGTTTAAAATTTTAAATCATTCAATAATTTTATGAGCTTTAAAAAAATTTAATTACTTTTGTGATAATTATTAATTATTGATATAGCTCTAATCTTTGGGGCTAAAACCATGGGTTTTAGGATATTTTCAGTTAGCCCAGCATTAATGCCAGGTTAAGTCAATACATACCAATATAGGGTTAGCCCAAAACACAATAATTAACAGATACTAATTATCTTAAATACTTTTAAACAAAGCCTATTTATTATGACTAATGTTTTAAATAAAACCAATTTTAATTTTCCTAAACAAACAAATTTTTATAAAGGAAAAGTAAGAGATATTTATATAATAGATAATAAAATATTAATAATAATTGCAACAGACAGGATTTCATCTTTTGATATTGTTTTACCAAAAGGTATTCCTTACAAAGGTCAGGTATTAAATCAAATTGCAGAAGGATTTCTTGATGCTACTGAGACTATTATTCCTAACTGGAAGATTGCTGTGCCTGACCCTATGGTTAGTGTTGGAATATTATGCAAACCATTTAAAATAGAAATGGTTATAAGAGGTTATCTGTCAGGTCATGCCTGGCGTGAATATAAACAAGGTAAAAGAACTATTTGTGGAGTATCTATGCCTGACGGAATGAAAGAAAATGATAAATTTCCTGAACCAATAATTACGCCTAGTACAAAAGAAGATAACGGACATGATAAAGACATATCTAAAAAAGATATTTTGTCTGATTCAGGCAAATTAATAAGCAAAAATGATTATGAAAAATTAGAATATTATACAAAAGCATTATTTAAACGGGGAACTGATATTGCTAATAAAATGGGATTGATATTAGTTGATACTAAATATGAATTTGGTAAATATAACGATAAAATATATCTTATTGATGAAATTCATACCCCTGATTCTTCAAGATATTTTTACAAAAAAGGATATAATGAAAGACAAAAAAATAATGAGCCACAAAAACAGTTGTCAAAAGAATTTGTAAGAGAATGGCTTATGAAAAATGATTTTTACGGACAAAAAAATCAAAAAATTCCGAAAATGACTAACGAATTTGTAAACTCTGTATCAGAAAGATATATAGAACTTTATGAAAATATTACAGGCAAAAAATTTATAAAATATGATGGGCTTGATATACAGAGCAGGATTGAAAGTAATATAAATAATTTTTTTAAAACTTATGATTACCAATTTTTTAAAAAATAATATAACTGCATTTTATAAGTAAATTGTTAGATTATATATTATAAAAAAGGTAACTATACTGAAAAAGAAAAAAATAGTTTATAAATACAAAAATTAAAAAAAATAAACTATTTTTGTATTTAATAAATTCTTTCTTGTTTTTAAATTAAACTTTGAACAATTAAAAAAAAATCATTATGAAAAAAATAGTAATAATAGCAGTATTTATATTGCTAACAATTAACAAGTTTTCTGTTGCTCAGGAAGAAGAAAAACTTGAAAAAGAATTTGAAAAATTAGAAAACCTTTATATGGACGAAAAATATGAAGATTGTATTTATAAAGCTGAAAAATATACATATAATGATAAAACAAAGAGATATCCGGAACCTTATCTTTACTTATCTATGAGCTACTATGAAATATCTTTGATGGATGAGCCAAGTATTAAAGAGGACTATCCAAAAGCTTTTAAAAATGCCTTAAAATATGCTGCTAAATTCAGAAAAAAAGATAAAAAAAATGAATCTTATAATCAGGAACAAAGCTATTTTAACAAATTAAAAAAAGCTGCCGTAGAACAGGCACAAAATTATTATAAAGATAAAAATTACAGAAAAGCATCATATACATTTAAACAAATAATGAAATTTGATTTTGATGATTATAATGTAATGTTTGCAAAAGGCGTGTGTGATGCTTTATCAAATAACGAATCTCAGGCCGAAATGAGTATAGATACTTCTATGACTCATCTATATAAAAATTATGAAAATCCTAATTATAAATCCAACAAAATAACAGAACCTGTAATAATAGATGCTTTTATATTATATTCTGACTATTTAAATAAAAAAAATAAATCCGACTCAGCAAAAGCAACTATTTCTATTGCAAAAAAATTCTTAGCTTCAGATAGTAAAATCAAAAAACAATATGATAAACTATTTATTCCTAAAACAGAGGTGAAAGATAAGAAGCAAGAAATAAAAAAATAAAAATCCGTTATGTGTAAGTCGGAATAAAGCAAAAAGAAAATACAAATTGATTTAAGGGGGCTTCTATTAATTCATTTGCATCAAGATTTTCAGAGTTTTTCATAGACGATGAAAAATTTTGAAGCACTATCGGGATAATGCAATAAATTTTGAAGAAGTATATGGAAAACTCTGAAAACCCAACGGGAATAAACATAATAAACAATCTGACTGCGTTAAAATTTTTCTCAATAGCTACGGCTATTCAGAAAAATTTATGCCTTGCATCTTGTTCATTCTATTTATTTCTTGAAAGAAATGAATTATTAGAAGTCCCCTTAAGAATTAAAGAAATTACTAATTTTGAATTAGAAGAGTGATTAATAAAATTTTTAGTTTTAAAACTTTTAACTTTTACCTGTAATGACTTTTATTATCCTGCCATGGTAAAACAGATAACAAATCAGGAAAAAAATTATATCCTTACTAAATACCATTCATTATTAAGAACGTGCAAGCCATTAATTAAAGAAAATGATATAAAATTAATTGGTCTGGCATTTGATATAGCATCTGAAAATTTAAAAAACTCACAACTAAAATCAGGAGAAGCTTACATCTTACGACCTTTGGCAATAGCACAGATTACAGCTAAAGAAATAATATCAGATACTAATTCTGTAATATGTTCTTTATTATACGATGCTGTTGAAAAAAATAATGATTTACTACAAACAGTTGAAAAAAAATTTGGCAAAACAACTATAACCATACTCAAAGGATTAAAAAAATTATCATTCGCCAAGGCAAATAATAATATATCATTACAGTCAGAAAAATTTATAAAATTAGTCCTCACAGAAGCAGATGATGTGCGCATATTATTAATAAAATTAGCAATCCAGCTTTACAATATGCGGACTCTAAATTTATTACCAAAACAAGAACAAATAAAAATCTCATCAGAGATACATCTTATCTATTGCCCTATAGCTCATAGAATAGGCCTTTATAATGTTAAAAAAGAATTGGAAGAGCTTGCTATGAAATATACAAAACCTGAAATATATGGTGCTATTGATAGAAAACAAAAAGATACAAAGCTAAAACATAATGCATTTATTAGAGAATTTGTTAAACCTATAAAAAAACTAATAGAAGACAATAACTTTGATTATAAAATTAAAGCACGATATAAGTCAGTATGTTCTGTATGGAATAAAATGCAAAAACAAAATATAAAGTTTGAAGAAGTTTACGATATCTTTGCTATAAGGATAATAATAAATAGCTCACCAAAAAATGAAAAATCAGATTGCTGGAAGGCATATTCTATTGTAACAAATATTTATGAACCAAATACAAACCGGCTACGGGACTGGATTTCTTTTCCAAAACCTAATGGCTATGAATCTTTGCATACAACAGTATCAACACATGATAACAGATGGGTAGAAGTACAAATAAGAACAAAAAGAATGGATGAGACAGCTGAAAAAGGAAATGCTTCACACTGGAGATATAAAGAAAAAGAAAAAAATATTAAAAGTCCTGATAAATGGCTTAAAAATATAAGAGATATACTTGAAAATCCTGACACAAAAATACTTGACAGCTATAAACAAAAACCCTATTCCAACGAAATTTTTATCTTTACTCCAAAAGGAGACCTGAAAAAACTACCATACAAAGCAACTATCCTTGACTTTGCTTATCAAATACATTCAGATATAGGAGATAAATGCACAGGAGCTAAAGTAAATAATAAAATAGTACCTATAAGACATATCCTGCAAAATGGGGACAAAGTAGAAATAATCACTTCTAAAAATCAAAAACCTAAGTCGGACTGGCTTAACTTTGTAAATAGTAAAAGTGCCAAAGCAAAAATTAAACGTTTTTTAAACCACGAAAGATACAAAAAAGCAGAACTGGGAAAAGATATCTTAAAACGAAAATTTAACCAACTTAAAATAAAATTTAATAATGAAAATATACAAAAAATATTATCTGATTCTAAATTAGATAATATTTTAGAATTATATCACTCTATAGCAACAAAAAAATTTGATGTATCTAAAATCAAAAATATTTTTACTGTCTCACAAAAAACTGATGATAGTAAACTTGTCCAACCTATTACCAGAGAAAATATTGAAGATTTTGTTAAATATACAGGTGTTGCTAAAAGTAATATATTAATTACAGGATATGATTTTGGTAAAATTGATTATAAATTGGCAAAATGCTGTAATCCCAATTTTGGGGATAATATCTTTGCCTTTGTAACTGTAAAAGACGGAATAAAAATTCATTGTAATAACTGCCCAAATGCGCAACAAATGAAATTAAAATATCCTTATCGTGTTATGGAAGCAAAATGGGTGAAACGCAACGTAGTAAAAACCAAATTGAAGAAATAGCAGCAGTAGCAGTGGCAGTGGCAGTGGCAGTAGCAGTGGCAGTGGCAGTAGCAGTGGCAGTGGCAGTGG
>CAZOSY010000012.1:0-23723 GCA_964582565.1 uncultured Bacteroidales bacterium
TTAGCTTTTTCTTTTCTGCTAAAAAAATTTTTATTATTAAAAAAGAAACAACTATTATACTGATTATCAAATATATATAATCATTACTTCGTGTTCCTACAACATCTAAATCAGTATTAATTATACCTTTATTTGTTAAAAAAGTAATTGTTACAGCAAAAGTATTATTAATAAAATGAGCAAATATAGGTATCCAAAGCGACCTTGTCCAAACAAATAAATAACCAAATAAAATGCCTATCAACATACGAGGAATAAAACCAAAAAACTGTAAATGCATAGCGCTAAAAAGAAAAGCAGTTATTAATATAGCAATATGACAATTTTTAGTCCAGTCATTAAATAATCTAAGCAAAACACCTCTAAACAAAAACTCTTCGCCAACAGCGGGAATTATACCTATCATAACAATATTTAACGTCAAGCCGGATAAAGTATGCACGTTTAAAAAAACTTCAGTCATTTTTTCAGCACTTTTTTCATAATTTTTGAGCAAATTTTCTATACCTTCCAAAGATTTGGGTAAGCTAATAATCCCGTTTATATTAGATAACCAGTTTACAACAGGAATAGCAGCCAGCATTATTAGACCTGCAATAATTAGTGATAAAAACATAGGTCTTTTGTTTATCTTTAAATATTCAGAAACATTTTGGTTTACTAAAAATGCAAATATCAAACAAGGGAAAATAAAGAGTCCTAACTGATTTACAATCTGAAAATATTTTAAAACTGATATGTTTTCAGGATTTGATATATCTAATTCTGATAAGTTATTAATAATATCAAAACCATAAAAAGGTATTGCAAATAAAGCCCCGATTAATGTTGTGAAAATTAAAGAAATCACTAATATCATTAAAAAAATGATGAGTTTAAGATATGGAGGTTTCTCTTTTATTGTTATAAAATTAGTAATCATTTACAATATTTTTTGGTTTTTCTTAAAATTATCTAGATAAATTATCACTATTATCTGACTAAAATTTTAAAATTCAGATAAAGTCGTTTCTAAATATTATGAGATTCCTCGTTCCGTTCGGAATCTACTATTATAAATTTTAATTTCATTTTTAGTCGGACACTAATGGTAAATTATATATTTAATATTTCACCGCAAGGTTATTTCAGGCATTTAATAATTTTTATACATCATAACAGATGATATTTTTACTATTTTTGCGTGAAATTAAAAAATTATAAAAATTGTATGTTCTCTAAAAGCAATGGTAAAATAATCAGTCAAAAAACTGACAATTTTTTAAGTTTCTTATTGCTTATAACCAGCTACCAGTATAAATTATCATCATTTTTTGAGAGCATACTAAAAAATCTATACTAATTATTAGTGATAAAAATAGGAAATATTGAATTAGATGACTTCCCTTTGTTCTTATCTCCAATGGAAAATGTTACAAACTCTGTTTTCCGCTCTATTTGTAAATCTCTTGGTGCAGATGTAGTATTAACAGAATTTATTTCTTCTGAAGGAATAATAAGAAATATTGACAAAAGTATAAAAAAATTTGCTTTTTCAGAAAAAGAACGACCCATTGGAATACAAATTTTTGGTAATAACACAGAATCAATGAATCTTGCTGTAAAAAGAGCAGAACAATCAAATCCTGACTTTATTGATATTAACTTTGGATGTTCAGTTAAAAAAATAGTTAAAAAAAACTGTGGTGCAGGCATTTTAAATGATATTCCAAAAATGATAGACATAACAAAACAAGTTGTTCGTTCTACCAAACTACCTGTTACTGTTAAAACACGACTCGGATGGGATGAAAAAAATAAAAATATTGTTGAAATTACCGAGCGACTACAGGATGTTGGCATTCAGGCAATAACAATTCATGGAAGAACAAAATCGCAATCATATAAATATAAAGCTGACTGGCATTTGATAGGTGAAGTAAAAAATAATCAAAAAATAAAAATACCCGTAATAGGCAATGGAGATATTGACAGTGGTGAAAAAGCATTGGAAATGAAAAAAAAATACAATGTTGATGGCATTATGATTGGAAGGGCAACAATTGGCAACCCATGGATTTTTAAAGAGATTAAATATTTTTTAAAAAATTCAAAAACATTAGCTCCACCCAAAATAGATGAAAAAGTTAAAATATGCCATAAACATTTACAAAAAATTGTTGAATTAAAAGGAGAAAAAATTGGGTTATATACAATGAGAAGACATTATGCTCATTATTTTAAAGGTCTCTATAATTTTAAACAATATTACTTAAAATTAGTAACTTGTAACAGCTATAAAGAAACAGATTCTATATTAGACGAAATTCTTGCTAATTATTCCTGATTGTTATGACTTAAATTTAAAAATTTTTGTTGATGAACAATTTGAAATTTGTTCTATAAAACTTATTATGACATTATAAATATTCATACTTGTAAGATTTAGCTCACAAAGATATTCTTTTTAGCTCAGAAAATCTTATTTATGAGCTGTATCTTCATTTTAAATGTGCTACAACGTAATAGTGTTTTATGTAAAAACCTGTGCTGAATTCATTTCAATATTTATTTCAGTGTTCAAAAATACAAAAAAAATTATTTTTAATAAAAATTAAATACCTGCCTGTGGCAGACAGGTGGGATAAAAAAATAACTATCGCCAAAGGCGGTTTAGTTCAACGGTGGCAATATGGCATGAAGCGGATTGCGAGCTAGTATTCTATCAAGTTGCGACACCGATGAAACGGGCTACAACCCTTGATTTTACTACTATTTCGGCTATTAATTATACCGCCTGTGTTTGTATTTGCTCATTTTTTTTTCTGCCCCGATATACTAAAGCATCCAAATAGAATTATTATTGTTGCATTAAGTAATTTTTTCCGTTAATACTTAAAATTGAAATTTAATTTGTTTTTTTAACGGTTCTAACCTCCTGTCTGCAGTTTTGATGTAATCTGAATTCGTGTCATAGCCAATATATTTTCTATCAGATTTAAGTGCAGCTACTGCTGTTGTTCCACTACCTATAAAGGGGTCAAGAATTATATCATCTTTAAAGGAATAAAGTTGTATTAACCGATAGGGTAATTTTTCCGGGAATGGGGCAGGATGTCCCACTCTTTTTGCAGATTCAGGATTCATTGTCCATACTGATTTTGTCCATTCCATAAAATGCTCTTTTTTGATAGTATTTTGCTTGTTATTAGATATTCTTTTATAATCACCTTTGGAAAAAATCAGTATGTATTCGTGAACGTCACGTAACACAGGATTGGATGCTGATTGCCAACTTCCCCAAGCCATTGATACACCTGCACCAGAACCTTTGTTCCAAATTATTTCCCCCCGCATATTAAAGCCAATTTCAAGCATCATTTTAGAAATATAATCAGATAATGGAATGTAGGGTTTTCTTCCAATATTGGCTACATTGACACAAGCCCTGCCTCCATTGACTAAAACCCGATATGTTTCTGAAAATACATTTTTAAGTAAATCCAAGTATTCGTTTAACGACAAGTTGTCATCATAATCTTTTGAGACGTTGTAGGGTGGTGATGTAATCATTAAATGAAGTGAGTTATCAGGTATTTTTTCCATTTTTTCAGATGAACCTAATATAATAGTGTTCAAAAGTTCTGCAGGAATTTCATTTTCTTTTTTATAAACTAATTTGTTTATAGATAATTCAGAGTAAAGTTTTGAATTGTAGAATTTTGTAGAATCGTGATTAATTCTAACATTTGTTCCAAAGCTACTTGTTTCTGTTCCTCTTTTCATAATTTTTAATTTTGTTCCCAAAGTTCAATCCAACGTTTAAAGGCGTTAAAATTAATTTTTCCTTTTCTCCATTCAATGTCAATTTTGAATGTTTTTTTATGATTTGCAAGTGTTCTCAAAGCATTTGCAGTCATTTCAACACCTCTTGGGTTAGTTCCAACTTTGGGTAGTTTAATATAATTTTTTATGCCGATTTTTTTTAATATTTCAAGCTGAACTTTTAAAGGAATATAGAAGAAACCGCCACCATTATCCCAATTGATTTGAACGAGTATCATACTGCAGTTTGGTTTATAATTTTTGCGAAATTCTAAAGCTTTTTTTGCGTCAACTGTCCAAATCAGTTTTACACCACCTAAATTCTTTCCTGTTATGGTTTTTATTGAAATTGGATTACCGTAAACTTTTACGTCAACTTCTGATTCCGTAATTGGAATTTCAGTTTCAACATTTTTCTTACCAAATTTATAAATTAGCAATGCAACAATAATTTTTTCACGAACTGAACCTACTTCCATTCCAATTTTTCCTGCCCGAGAGCTTTCCAATTCCGCAAGATGAAACAATTTTGGAAGTTTCTTCTGTATTTTTTTAACTATTTTTTTGTCGGCAAATAATTCTTCTATCTTTTTCATCAATTAAATTTTGGCAAAGTTACTTAATTTGAATTTGTTTATATCACTTTCTTATTATTTCTACCAAATATTAATAACAAATTTACTTTTCAAATTGCAAAAAATGAGCAATTAAACATAACGTAATAGTGCTTTATCGGTCAGGCGCCCGACTGATGTAAAATTCAAAAATACAAAAAAAATTAGAAAAAAAACTATTTTTAATAAAAATTAAATACCTGCCTGTGGCAGACAGGTGGGATAAAAATTAGAATTTTTTTGTAAAAAAAATAACTATCACCAAAGGCGGTTTAGTTCAACGGTGGCAATATAAAATTTTGGGCAGTTTTAAACACCAATCTTTCAATTTATCTCATCGTTTATGTATTGTTAATTCGCTTATATTCAACACTTTACGTCCAATTTTTTATATTGCGTGTTATGTTTAGTCATTAATACTTCCTGTTCAATTGTTTTTTTTTCCTTATAAATCAGTTCTGCAAGTTTAGAAACTTCTTTATAATTATTAAAGTCTATTCCTTTAACCCTTTTGTCGTTTAATTGTGTTAAAAAGTCTTTCTTGTTTTTTGAATTTTTAATTAAATCGACTATACTTTCAGGAATAAAGAAATTACATCGTTCTACTGGTAATTTGTTTCTAAATTCCGTTATATATATTGCCAGTGCAGATAAATCAAAGTCACCAAAATGCAAATATTCATTTTCGATACTTTGTAACCATTCGATGTAAGAATTATTATTAAAACGTAATAAAAATAATGGCTTTACATCTTTAAATAAATGTTTGTAGTTTTCAATTAATGTAAAAGTTTCTGTATTTTCAACACCAATAACTGTTATGCTTCTGTCAATTTTAAATGTTTTATAATTTTCAATATATAACCAAGTTCCTTGTTGCGGTTTTAATAGTATTTTTTGTTCGTTTATTTCTCCATAAATAAGAAGATATGATTTTACAAAAAAACCGTTAAAAATTCGTTCCTTTTTTCGTTTGCTATTTGATGCTATTTCTACAGCTTCAGCCCTTGTTGTATCTTCCTTTTCAAGAAATTCTATATATTCAACTAAATTAGTTATCCCAAATTCTTTTAAATAATTATTCAGGTATTCTATATTAGAACAATAAATATATTTTGTTCTGCCTTGTTGACTAATTCGTATTACATTTTCATTAGAAAAATCTTGTAATAATTTTTTATTAATATTTGATGAAAATTTCCCTATTGAAATCTTCTCATTGTTTTGCAATCGTTTAAGTAACCTGCAAAAAACAAGTGGTAATTTAACTTCTTTTGTCATAAATCAATCGTGTTGCAGTCGTTATACTTCCTTGTTTTTCGAAATCATACACATATTTGTATGCTAAAGCATCATTTTCTTCTGGCGAACCAAAAATCATCCAAATATCTCGGCTATTTGCAAATTTAATTAAATTTTTAATATTTTTAGAATGTATTCGTCCTATTTCGTCCATAATACAATGTAATCTGAAATCCTTAAATTTAGATTTTTTTGATGCTTTTTCTTTAAAAACATTTAATAGCATTATATATATCATTGCTTTAAGTAAAATATCTGTACCGTGTGAGCCTACATCGGATAGTTTACTTTTCCAACCAGTATCTTTATTATTTTGTTTTGCTCTAAATTTGAGTTCAAATATATCTTCTAAATTTATTTCAGGGTTTATAGTATTCTTTAAATTTTTCAGCAAAGATGTTAATAGCTTAATTGATTTTTGATTGTTTTCTTCCATTTTTTGACCGCTAAACAAATTTGGTTCTCCAAAATCGTAAGTATGATTATCGTGAAATTCTTTGATTTTGAATAATACCTGAACAATTTTATTTGCGGTATCAATAGTTTTCATCTCAAATTCTTGAATAACACTTACAAAATTACTGTTTTCAAAATCTTTGTTTATTTCCAAAATTGTTTTGTCAATATTTTTTCTTTTTGAAGCTAATAAATTAATATCGCCTACAATGTATTGTATTAAACTTGAGTATTTTTTCTTAACTTGTTGTTTTACATCTTCAATTTTTTCTTCTTCAATATATTCTTTTAAGTTATCTGCAAAACGTAAACAATCACTATCATTAGAAAATTGATTTGGAAAATTAAATATATTATCAACTCTAAATGGACTTACGAATGCATCAGTCCTACTCTTTAATTCTCTACCTAAAGTGTTAATTTCTATGATAATGTCTTTTATCTGACCTACTATTACCATAAGTTTTTCGTGCTTTACAGACTGGTCAGTTTTAGTTATATAATAGGATAATATTTTATATAAATCGGTATGTTCAAATTCTTCAAATTCTTCTATATCCTTTTGGATTTCGTTTTTTGTTTTTTCTATATTTTCAAATGTTGCTTTAAGTTTTTTATTTGCATAAGTTAAAGTATCAAATTCTTTTTCATTTGTGATTTTCAATTTATCAAGTAGAGCATTATATCCTTTCTTCTTTTCAATAAAATGAGGTATCTTTTCAACTTCTATTTTTTCAACTTCATATTTATTTACAAATTCTTTTCTGAGTTTTGTAATAATTTCTAATTTCTTTATGATTTTACTCAAATCACTTTCAATATCCTTAATTTTATCAGTATCGGCACCTTCTCCTGCAAGTTCTTGAATTTGTTCCTTTTTAAGAATTTGCTCCTTTGTTTTAAAATCAGTTTTATTTTTCAGCAAATTATTTTTACTTCCAATTTCTTCATTTTTTTGTTTTTTATTAAGTTCTTCTATCTTTTGAGTTTTTTCATTGTTAATGTTATCTTTTCTATTTTGCCTTATTTCTTTTTGCTCTTTTATTATTTTTTCTGTTTTTGATACTTGTGTTTGTGTGTCTGTGATTTTCGGACTAATTTCCGCCAACAGTTTTATTTTTTCTTCTTTAGCCTTTAATTGTAAGTCTTTTAGTTTAATTCCAATTTTGTTTTTTTTATTTTCAATCTGATAATTATCACCTTCGAATTGCTCAATTGTTCTTTTTATTCCTGCAATTTTTTTATTTCTACTTTTAATAAAATTTGCTTTATCAATTTCAAATTTATCATTATGTTTTTGAAGTTCGTTTTTTCGTTTTTGCAAGCTATTAGTTAATGCTGTTTTGTCATCTTCATATTCTTTTAATGTTTTAATGCTACTTTCCACTTCCGATAAATCAATTTCAACACCATAAAAAGTATTGTTTGTTTCCTTTAATTTGGGTTTTAGATTATCTTTAAATAGAAGTCTCTTATCGCAAACTTTTGCAATATTTTGTTCCCAACCTTTGTAATTATCATTTAGATATTTAAAAAAAGAGTTTTCAAATGATAGCAAATTTTGATTTATTTCTTTAATCTGGGTTTCAATAATTTTAAAATCTCTAATTAAATTATCTTTTTCTGTTTCGTATTCTTTTTCTAATAATTTTTCTTCACTTCCTGCTTTATCTTGAATGTTTTTAATATTATTTTTCAGAATACTAATCTGATTGGTATTGTTATTTATTTGTTTATCTATTTCTAATATTTCATTTGTGAAATTTTTAATTTCTTCTTTGTATAGTTCTTGTGAATTTATTTTGTCTCTTTTTCTTTCTAAATCGGATAATAATTTTTGCAGATAATCTTTTTTATTTTGTTGTGTTTCTGTGTTTTTATCAAAAACTTCATCTGCTTCACTAAGTTTTACCGAATAAAAATTATTTATCTTTTGTTTTTTTTCTATTATTTTATCCTTAAATTCCGAGAATTGAGTATTTATCGTATTTATTGATGTGTTTTTATCATTCTCAATTTGTTGAAAAAGAATTTTATATTTTTGCTCAATGCTATCAAACCTGATTTTTAGTGTTTGCAATTCATCAATTTTAGATTTGTTGGCATTTTGTAATTGTTTTTCTTCTGCAACTTTCTTTAAAATATTTTCTATACCAATCAAATCACCATTGGCTTTAACATTAATCCAATATTTTTGTTTTTGTTGAGCTTTAGAAATATCATTTTCTAAAATGGTTATTTTATCTTCAATTTCTTTTTCAGTTTTTGTATGTTTCTCTTTTAACTCATTAATCTTGTTATTTGATATTTTTAACTCCTGTTTTGTATTGTTAAATTCGCTTTTAATTATATTTATTTCGTTTTGGTAAAATAATAGACTTTCTCCTAAATTTTGTGCATTAGCAATTTTTTCCTGTTCTTTCTTTTTGAAATCATTAGCGAGCAATATTATTTTTTGAGCTTTAATCTTTGTTTTATCAAAATCTGAAATATCGTTAAAGTCTTGCTCAAATTCGCTTAAATCTTTTCGTATTGTCGGTAAATCAATTTGATATTTTGTTTTGTTTTCGTTCTGTTCTTCACCAATGAGTGAATGTATAATAGTTTGTTTTATTTTATCTGAATTTAATTGTGCGTTTAGAAAGATATTTGTAATTGTATTGGGTACGTTTTGATATACAGGGCTTTGCATTATTGCATAAGGTACATATTTGTTATCTTTATTTGCACCGTAAATAATATCTCTAAATTCATTGAATAAAAAGATTTTACGAGATATTGTAATATTATTTTCTCTTATATTATGTTTAATATCATCAATTTGCAAAGGCTGAAAACCAGTTGTTGTATTTTCAAAGAAAAAATCTTTTTGAAATTCTGCATCTATTAAACGATATGCTGGTCTATTTCCTTCTTTCGTAAGCCAAACTGTAAATTTATTATGCTCTGTTTGTATTTCGTAAATTATATGTGAATTAGGATATTTAAAATAAAATTCAAGAAAATTTTCATCCCCAGTATTTATACCGAGTTTATCAGTTCGTGCATTATAAAAGAATAAAATAGCTCGTAAAACTGTGCTTTTACCTACCCCTTGGTCACCTGTAAAATGCACATTTCCATTAAGACTAATTTCTTGATAGTCTATATCAGCACTTTTTATGAAAATTATTTTATTCAGATGTCGTATCTTCATCATCAATATTTATATCAATTGTATTAATAAGTTGTTCAAGGTAATTGAAAGATGCTAAAACTTTATATTCATCGTGAAAGTCATTATAAACATCAACAAAAGTTGCCTTTTTTAACTCTTCAATTAGGCGTATAATTTTGTCAAGAGGTTTTTCAATACTTTTTGTTAGTTTAATGTCGTTTAACTTTTCCAGTAAAGCGTTATTTACTTTACATTGTGTAAAAATTTCGTTTGGAGTAAAAATTTTTCCATTTGAAAAATGTTCATTCATACTTTCACCATAAGACATGAAAAAGTTAATAATATCAATCCATTTATATAAAGATTTTAATTTATCTTCTATTTTTTTATTATTCTCATTTTTTGCAAAATAATAATACGAATTTCCTTTAATTAATTGAAATCCAATATGAGAAAAATAATCTAACAACAATTCATAATTATTATTTTCGTCAATTACTTTGTACAATTCTTTTATTTCAGAAATCTCGCTATCTTCACTAATGAAATGCCCTTTAGTAAGTATCTCAAAAATATTTTGTGTTTCTATCGGAAGTGTTTTTGTCATAATCTGTTTTTTTCCTTTATAACCGCATACTCAATACCATCAGATATATTATATTCACCTGTATGCCCTAATTCATCATTGTATCGTGAGGCTATTTTACAGAATAAAGTAGTTTTTTGCTCTAAACTTAAACTTTCGGAAAATTCATAATTTTGAATAAAATCAAATAATTCACCGCCACTTGCAGTAAATAATTGTTTTATTTTTGCTGGACTTATTGCAATAATAGTTTTCTGTTTTTTAACAAATTGATTGCCTGAGATTTCTTCTGCTAACTGTTGTTTTACTCCCTGTTTTAGTTTTTTAAAACTCCAATTAGTTTTAAATATTAACTGATAAGCTTCATCTGTTTGTAAAAATGGAATTGATATTTGGGATATAAATTTCTGTTGTTCTGAAAAGAATAATGAATTTTCTTGTATCAAAATTCTTTCAATATTTGAATTTTCAGATAATATATGTTTGTCTTTTAATCTTTTTATTTTTTGTATTTTTTTGTAAAAATCAGATTGTAATCTTATTTGGTTATGAAAATCTATTATCTTTTGAGTAATATCACCAAAATTAATCCACGCCAAACTTATATCCTTTCGCAAATCGGTTATTATGTATTCAAGTACATTATCTTCTGCTATTTTTACAAAATATTCCCAATCATTGCTTTTAAGCAATTTTGTTATATTATTGATAAGTTCTTCAATTTGATTTGCTTTTCGAGAATACTCGTTTAACTTGATTATTTTTATTTTATAATTTTTTTCTGTTGCATATACATCTTCGATATTTGTCCTTATTTGGTTTATATTTCCAATAATATTTTTACCTATTTTTCTAAGTGAATTTTTTATTTTCAATAAATATTCATCTTTTTTTTCTGGTCTTTTTTCTTCGGTAAAAATTTCTGTTTTAGTTTTTAGGTCAGAAATTAAACCGTCTGTATATTCATTATTTATTTCTTCTGTTGCATTAATAAATTTTTCAAAAAAATCATTTAATTCATCGTTTAACTCTATTGTATTTCCTGATTTTATTATAATATCTTCATCTAACAGATAATCATTTTTTTCGATATTATATTCAATAAATGACAATAAATTTTCAACCGAGACTGTTCTTTTTCTCTTTTTAAACAGAAAATCTATAACTTTCCTTTCTTTGTATAGAATTTCAATAAACTCTTTTATTGTATCAAATTTGAACATTTATTATCCGTGTCTTTTTTTGATTAAACAAAGTAATAGTGTTTTATGTAAAAACCTGTGCTGAATTCATTTCAGTATTTATTTCAGTGTTCAAAAATACAAAAAAAAATTGACATAAAGTAAATAATTATAAAAAAAATTTTTTGATTAAAAGCAATAAACTGACCTGTCTGCCGCAGGCAGGATTTTGTTTAAAACATAGTTGAACTGAACCGCGGTTGGAAAAATCTTATTTAAAAATCTGTCAGTATAACAAAAAAACATCTGTAATATCCTCTTTTTTAGATAATAAATATGTTTTAAGACCTGTTTGTTTTGCACTTTCTGTATTTTGAAAAGAATCATCAATAAATAATGTCTCTTTTGGCTTAATATTGTTTTGAGTTACAACAAAATCAAAAATTTCTTTATCAGGTTTTCTCATCCCTATATTAAAAGAAAGATAAGATTTTTCAAAAAGCTCTGAAAATTTTTTATATCTATACTCTTTTTCTAATCTCTTGATATACAGGTTATAATGAATCTTGTTTGTGTTGCTTAGCAGAAAAATTTTATACTTTTTTCTCAGATTTTCCAATAATCTTATTCTTTGTAAAGGAAAATCACCTATCATAGAGTTCCATGCTTTATCAATTTTATAATCGGAAATAGAGATACCGGTTATTTTTCTGAATTTATCATGAAATTTTTTTACAGATATAATACCTTTTTCAAAATCTTTAAATAAATTGGTTTGAACAAGTTGAGAATATAATTTGTTAAAATTTTTTACTCCCAATTTTTTAAATTCTTCATTAGTGAGATAAAAATCAACATTTAAGATAACTCCACCAAGGTCAAAAATTATATTTTTTATTTGTTTTTTGTCAATCATTTTATAAAAATACAAAAATAATTAGAATAATATTTTTAATTTATTAAAAAAGTGTAATTTTGTGGTGTAATTTTTGTGTTTTTTTTGTTTTCATAATTTTGGGGCCTATAGCTCAGTTGGTTAGAGCACCGCACTCATAATGCGTAGGTCCCTGGTTCAAGTCCAGGTGGGCCCACAAATATTTGATAATCATTATATTAAGCATATAATAGCCGATAAACAGAACATTTTGTATTTATTTCCGCAAGTTATTAAACTTAACATCATATAAACATGAAAAAAATTATTACATTTATATCTATAATAAGTTTTTTGGCAATAACAAGTGGTTTTGCCCAAGAACAAAATGATAGTATTGCAGATAATACAAACGATAGTATTACGGATAATACAAGCGATAAAATGTCAAAAGAAAATCAAATTGTACTTAGCTTTAATATTTATTCTGATGTATGGCAAGATGCTCCTGATAATATGAATATTAGAACTATTAACCAAGGAACTGATATTTGCATAATGTATAATACTCCTTTTGGAAAAAGTAATTTTAGCTTTTCTGTTGGCTTAGGTATTGGTTCACATAATTTACATAGTGATGCTATATCTGCAATTGATACAGCTAATGCAACAATATTTAGTCCAATAGCAGATAGTATTAGTTATGACAAAAATAAATTAACAGTTGCTTATCTTGATATTCCTGTTGAATTTATATTTAAAGTCAAAAATAAAAATGATAAGAGTTTTAAAATTGCATTAGGATTTAAAGCAGGTCGCTTAATAAATAGTCATACTACATACAAAGGTGATGATTACTTATTTGGAACAGAGAAAGATTTGAATGTTAAATTTCAGGATATTAAAAATATTAATCTTTATAGATATGGAATAACAGGAAAAATCGGTTATGAATGGATTAATGTAATGATATATTATTCTTTAACAAATTTATTTAAAAAAGACAAAGGTCCTGAGATGTATCCTATATCTGTTGGTATATCATTCACCTCTTTTTAAACATATCTTTATAAAAACAAAAAAGGAAATAGCATAACCAATAATCCTACAAAAAATCCTACATAAACTTGTGCAGGACCGTGCATATTTAACTTTAAACGTGAAAACCCAACAAGTCCGGAAAGTAATATAAGAAGCAAAATTAAAAGTTGAATATTAATCATTAATTTTAATGATAAGCTTAAAAAAACACCAAGCAAAGCACCCATACCAATCATATGAACACTTATCTTCCACCAAATATTGATAATTAAAGAAATTATTGCTAAAGTAACTGCTCCGAGAACAAACAGATAAATTATTTGAGGAAAATGCAACTGACGTAATAAATAGTAAGTCAGATAATAAAAAACAGCAATAGTTAGAAAAGGAAATGTTCTTTCTTCTTTTGTTTCCAATTGTAAAGTTTTTATAACTCCTGTCTTCATAAAAACAAATATTGATAATAAAGGAAAAACACATGTAAGAATAAATATATTACCAACTATCAACAATTTGGATGAATATGGAAAAAAAAAAGAGACATAAAAATCAAGACTAAAAAGCAGCAACAGAGCATAAGTCGGTATAAACAAAGGATGTAAAATGAATGATATTATATTAGCGATTTTTGTTCCCATAAACAATAAATTATTTTATTCTTAACATAAAATTATGTTACTCTTTCTGTACTTTGCGTGGTTATATTTTGTGTAATAGTTATTAAGTCATTTTTAGTCATTTGACTTTGTCGTCATTTATTGGTATTGACAATCAATTATAACTGTTTTATAATATATAAATTATCTCCAATTATTACCGCAATGTCATTTAGTTAAGTGGTAATATCCTGAATATCAGATTAGCACCACAATTTATTGTGGTGTTTAAAGGTCATTCTTCTCTGTAAAAAGTCCGCTTAAGCGGACTTCCATGAGGATGTCTGTCGATTTTTACACCATTCTAAAGAATGGTGCTAATCTGATATGCTCTAAATCAAAGTTTTATTCTTAACTAAATGACATTGATTATTACCGGGTAGAGTATATATTATAATTCTTTTCTAAGTCGGGCTACCGGAATACTAAGCTGTTCACGATATTTAGCCACTGTTCTGCGGGCTATATTATAACCTTTTTCTTTTAATATCATAGCAAGTTTCTCATCTGTAACAGGTTTTTTTTTATTCTCGGCATCAACACAATTTTGCAATATTTTTTTTACTTCACGGGTTGAAACTTCTTTTCCGCTTACTGTCTGCATTGATTCAGAAAAAAATTTCTTTAACAAAAATGTCCCAAAAGGTGTCTGTACATATTTACTGCTGGCAACTCTGGAAATAGTTGATATATCAAGGTTTACAATTTCTGCAATATTTTTTAGTATCATAGGTCTTAACTTTGTATCATCGCCGGAAAGAAAATATTCTTTTTGATAATTCATCATAGCATTCATTGTGATATAAAGTGTCTTTTGTCTTTGATTTATAGCATCAACAAACCATTTTGCCGAGTCAATCTTTTGTTTAATAAATAATAAAGCATCTTTATTAGTTTTATCTTTTGAATATGTTTTCAGCATATTAAGATATGTTTTGTTAATTCTTAAATCAGGAATATCTTTTGAGTTAAGCGTTAATTCTAAGTTTCCATCTGCCTCAGATGGATTATTTATTATAAAATCCGGAATAATATAATGATTATCAGCAAAATCCTTTGTTAAAGAGTTGCCTGGCTTAGGGTTTAATTTAAGAATTTCGTCTATTGCTAATCTTAATTCTTTTTCACTAATATTTAATTTCTTAATTATTTTCTCATAATGTTTTTTTGCAAACGCATCAAAATATTTTTCAACAATTAAGATAGCATTGTCAATAACTTTTGCTTTTAAATCTTTTCTTTTAAGTTGAATAAGTAAACACTCCTGCAAATTTCTTGCTGCTACACCAGCAGGGTCAAAATCCTGAATAATTTTTAAAAGCGAAAAAATTTCTTCTGAAGATGTTGTTATATTTTGGCTAAAAGCTAAATCATCAACCATTGCAGTTATATCACGTCGCAAATATCCTGACTCATCAATACTTCCTATTATATGCGATGTAATTATATATTGTCTGTCATCTAAGACCTCTAAGCCAAGTTGCGACATTAATATCTCCTGAAAACTTACACCAACAGAAAAAGGTATTTCCTCTCTCTTTTCATTCGGATTTGAATTGTTTACTGCTAATTTATAATAAGGAGTATCATCTTCATCAAGATAATCGGAAAAATCAAACTCGTCATCTTCTGAATCTGTTTTATCTGTATCTTCATTGATAGATTCATCTTCTATATCATTTTCTTTGCTATTTTCCTCTTCAGCACCTTCTTCCAAAGCAGGATTCTCTTCTACTTCTTGTTTTATTCTTTGCTCAAGTGCCATACCAGGCACCTGCAACAACTTCATCAACTGAATTTGCTGTGGTGATAACTTTTGAACAAGCTTCTGCTGTAGTTTTTGATTTAACATAATAAATTTAAATGCTTGTTATACTAATTTTTAATGAATTTATCCTGCTTTCCCTGTTGAATATATTTTTTATTCAATCGGAGAAAAATTATTTTATGAATATAATCTAATTATTTATTACTAATCTTATTAATACGGTCAATAATTTTTTTATCTTTTAATTGAACAAAAGGTCTGAAATTATCGGTCTCTTCAATAAAATAATAATCGTTTAGATATTTTATATATAATTTTTTATTAAAATAATTTAATGATACTAAGTCAAATTGCTCAATGCCAAACAATATTAATTTATCTTTTATTAATTTGTATCCCTTATAATTAATAGGCGATTTCCAAAATTCAACACGATAAATATTTGGTGATTTTTTTTTAGCATATTTTTGGTCAGTTAATAAAGAGTCCAAATAACTATTTTTTGTAGTGTCTGCAATTTCTTCTGATTTGGTTAAGTTTATTTGCCTTACAAATACTAACTTATCTTTCATAACAACAATATTGTTTTCATTTTGTTGGCTTGTTGAAATTGTTTCTCCTTCAACAATTGAATCTTCATTTAAAGAATCAGTATTATTATTTTTTATCATTTCTACAGAGTCCTTTTCCACTAAATTTTTGTTGACAGAGTCAACATATAAAGAATCATTTAATAAAGCAGAGTCCTTTTTTGTATTAATTGCATCAGGATTATCCTGCTTATTTTTGGATATTTTATTAACAACTTTATTTTTTACTGTTTTATTATAATTCAACCTATTATTTGCTTGTTTTTTTATAAAGCTGCTTGTATTTATTAATGACAATTTTTTTTTGTTTTGATTTATGCACCACATTATACCGACACCGATTATTATTCCTATCAAAATGCCTGTAAGCAGAAAGATGATTTTATTTTTTTTATTTTTCAAAATTTTATTTTTTAAAAATTACAACTTTCTTTAATGTTATTAATTATTCGCCTAAGGCAGATAATAATTCAGGTTAATATAATTAATTGATATTTTGACATACAATTTTTATATGGCTAAAATAAGAAAGTAATATTAAACAGTATTATGATATAAAAAATAATTATATTTTTTCCAAATAAATAAAATTTTTATACGTTTATAAAATTAACAAACTAAATTTTAATAATTATGAAAAAACTAATAAGTATATTTTTTATTGTTAGTTTAGGAGGATTAATTCCTTTAAATGCTTGTAAACAGACATCAAAAAATCAATTTGAAAATTTTAATTCCCAAAAGGTCTCAATATCTGATTCTAATAGCAAAAATATTTCTAATTCGTTAAATACAGGTCCTGACTTTACTGTTGCTGCAGAAATGACAGTTCACGCTGTAGTTCATATAAGGACAGAATATAAGCAAAAGAGTAGTGTATATGATGATTTTTTTGGCTCTGACCCTTTTTTTGATGATTTTTTTGGAAGAAAATCATACTCTGGAACACCACAACCTATACGAGCATCTGGTTCAGGAGTAATCGTCTCTAAAGATGGCTACATTGTAACAAACAATCATGTAGTACAAGATGCAGACAAGATTGAGGTTACTTTAAATGATAAAAGGACTTTTGATGCCCGAATTATAGGAACAGATTCAGGCACAGATTTATCTTTAATAAAAATAGACGCTCATAATCTTCCTTCTATTATATATGGAAATTCCAATGATGTTAAAGTTGGTGAATGGGTTTTGGCTGTTGGCAATCCTTTTAATTTAACATCAACAGTAACAGCTGGTATTGTCAGTGCTAAGACAAGAGATATTAATGTTTTGGGAGGAGGCACATCAATAAAATCATTTATTCAGACCGATGCTGCAATCAATCCCGGTAACAGTGGCGGAGCTTTGGTTAATATAAAAGGCGAACTTATTGGAATAAATGCTGCTATTGCTACAAACACTGGCTCTTATACAGGATATTCTTTTGCTATCCCTGTGAATATTGTAAAAAAAATAGTAAATGATATGTTAAATTATGGAGAGGTTCAAAGAGCTTTTATCGGTGCCTCTGTTGTTAATATAGATAGCAAATTTGCCAAAGAAAAAGAACTAAATAAAATAAAAGGTGTTTATGTCTCTGCTTTGGTTGAAAATGGCTCAGCAGAACAAGCAGGTATAAAAAAAGGTGATGTAATAACTAAAATTAATAATGTTGAAGTAAATAGCCCTTCTGAACTACTTGGAATTATTGGTGAACATAGTCCGAAAGATAAAATATTTATAACTGTTGAACGACAAGGACAAGAAAAAGTATTTTCTGTTATACTTAGAAATAAATATGGTAATACCAAAATTGTAAAAAAAGAGGAAAATGATGTTGTCTCTATTCTTGGAGCAACATTTGAACCTGCTTCTAAAGACGAGATGAGAAGACTGGGAATAAGACAAGGACTGAAAATAACAAAGATTGGAGAAGGTAAATTATGGCAGGCAGGCATTAAAAAAGGATTTGTTATTACCTACATTGATAAAAATCCTATACGCACAGTTGATGATTTAAAAAATATTTTAAAATATAAAAAAGGCGGTGCACTAATTGAAGGTGTATATTCTAATGGTATTAGAGCTTATTATGGATTTGGAATGTAAAAAAAATATATATATAAATTTTTTTATACAAAAAAAATTAACTTTGCCCCAAATTAAAAAATTATTATTTACTAAATTTATTTTATTTATGAAAAATTTATTTAAACTATTGTCAGTTGTTATAATTTTGTCTGTAACTTCTATAGGATGCCAAAAATATGATGATGGACCATTTTTTAGCTTTCTGCCTAAAAAAGACCGTCTTGCAAATGAATGGGAAATTGAAAAAATAATACAAAACGGATCTGATGTTACTTCATATTATTCAACAGATAATCTTTCTATTGAATATAAAAAAGACGGAACATATAAAACAACATATATCCTTTTAGGACAACCTCTTACTGAGACAGGGGACTGGGAGTTTGACAGCAAAAAAGAAAATCTTATCACTACTCCTGATGGAAGTAGCTCTGAAACAAAATTTAAAATCCTTAAATTAATGAACAAAGAGCTTTGGCTTGAAAAAGAAGATGGAAGTAATGTAACAGAAACACATTATGTTCCTAAATAATTTTATGTATTTTTTTTAATTCCTTTTAGATATAAAAAAGCCACAAATTTGTGGCTTTTTTATTATAGGGGAGTTCTAATAATTATTTTTTATTACAAGTGTCTGCAAAGTATCATTATTTCGTTGTCGGGCAAAATCTTTCCTCACAATAGCTATGGTTATGCCTGCGGAATATTTTACCCTCCGCCTCATACTGATATTTTTCGCTCACTTTCATATACAAAACCAATTATTAGAACTCCCCTATATGAACTTTTATATTATTTTTGTAAAAAAATTTTAATATTGAAAAAAATACTTATCATAAGATTTAGCTCAATAGGAGATATCGTATTGACAACTCCTGTCTTGCGTTGCCTTAAACAACAGATAAACAGTGTTGAAATCCACTTCTTAACAAAAAAACAATTTTTCCCTTTATTACAAAATAATCCTAATATTGATAAAATACATTTTATTGAAAAAAGATTAAAAGAAGTAATACCACAACTTAAATCTAAAAAATTTGATTATATAATTGACCTTCACAAAAATATACGTTCAATATCTGTTATATTAAGATTAAGAAAACCTTTTTCAACTTTTAAAAAATTGAATTTAAAAAAATGGCTTTTAACAAACTTTAAAATAAATTTATTGCCAAAAATTCATATTGTTGACAGATACATGAAAGCTGCTAAACATTTTAACATTAAAAATGATTACAAAGGACTGGACTATTTTATACCAAAAGATGAAGAAATAAATATTGATTGTCTGCCACAATCTCACCAAAAAGGATATATTGGATTTGTTATTGGTGCTAAACATATTACCAAGCAATTGCCTGAAAATAAAATCATTTCTGTTTGCCAAAAAATTAACAAACCAATTGTATTACTCGGTGATGAGAGAGACAGAAAAAACGGAGAAGTTATAAAAAAAATAGTTGGAGACAAAATTTTTAATGCTTGTGGTTTATATAATATAAATCAATCGGCTTCATTAATAAAACAAGCTGAAAAAATTATTACAACAGACACAGGATTAATGCATATAGCTGCTGCATTAAAAAAAGATATACTATCTATATGGGGAAATACTGTTCCTGAATTTGGTATGTATCCTTATTTCTCAAAAGATGCTCAAGATAAGTCCAAAATTATTGAAAACAAAAATTTATCATGCCGCCCTTGCAGTAAATTAGGATTTAAAAAATGCCCTAAAAAACATTTTAAATGTATGAACCTGATTGATGAACAGGAAATTATTAAATGGATAAAAAATTAAATCACTCAATTTGGGTAAAAAGTAAAATTTTATTTTATACTTTGCAGATTATATTTTGTATAATAGTCATTAAGTTATTTGGCTTTGCCACCTGACATGTGAAATCCGCCTTAGGCAGATATTTTATCAGGGTTATTTAGTTGTATTGACCATTTAATGACAATAATATCTTTTTGGTAAATAATAAATTGTAAAAGTAATCATTGACAGCATAATAATTTATGTCACAAAAATATCTTATTGTAAATCCTCTTATTGTTAATCAAGGCAAGATATACAAAGGCGATGTATTAATTGAAAATAATGTTATTACCAAAATTACCCGCAAGCCCAAAAACACATCTGCTTATTCAAAAGAAAAAAATGCTGTAATAATAAACGCACAAGGAAAATACTTGTTTCCGGGAGTCATTGATGCACATGTTCATTTCAGAGAACCAGGTCTAACTCATAAAGCAGATATTTATACAGAATCTAAAGCTGCCATTGCCGGCGGCATCACTTCTTATATGGAGATGCCAAATACTGTTCCTGCTGTCTTAACACAGGAATTACTGGAAAAAAAATATAAATTAGCTTCTGAAAAATCTCTGGCAAACTATTCGTTCTTTATAGGTACTTCAAATGATAATATAAATGAGATATTAAAAACAAATCCTCAAAATGTATGTGGCATAAAAATTTTTATGGGCTCTTCTACCGGTAATATGTTAGTTGACAACAAAAAGACCCTTGAAAATATATTTTCCCGCTCAAAATTATTAATCGCTATTCACTGTGAAGATGAAAAAATTATTAAAAATAATACAGCTCATTTTAAAGATAAATATGGAGAAAACTTACCTGCAAAATATTATCCTCTTATAAGAGACGACAAAGCATGTTACAGTTCATCACATCTTGCTGTTACACTTGCCAAAAAATATAACACGCGATTACATATACTTCATCTGACAACTGCTCTTGAAACAACATTGTTTGACAATTCTTTGCCTCTTAATCAAAAAAAGATAACCACTGAAGTATGTATCCCTCATCTTTTGTTTAATGCTCAAGATTATAAAGAACTGGGGACTTTGATTAAATGTAAACCTGCAATAAAAACTTTAAAAGACCAAAAAACATTGCTTAAAGCTCTGTTAGATGATAAAATTGATATTATAACTACTGACCATGCTCCTCATACAATACAGGAAAAGCAAAAAGATTTTTTTGAGGCAGCTTCCGGATGTCCTTCAATACAACATTCGCTTGTTATAATGCTTGAATTATACCATAAAGGAAAAATTTCTTTAGAAAAAATTGCAGAAAAAATGTGCCATGCACCGGCAATATGTTATAAAATAAAAAAAAGAGGGTTTATAAAAAAAGGCTATTGGGCTGACTTAACTATTGTGGATTTAAATAATCACTGGCAAGTGAATAAGTCCAATATTTTATATAAGTGTGGCTGGTCTCCTTTTCAGGGAAATACATTTATTTCAAAAATCACTCATACATTTGTCAATGGAAATTTAATTTATAAAAATGGAACATTTGACGAATCCAAAAAAGGAAAAAGAATTTTGTTTGACAGATAATATTATAAAAATTGATAATTGATAATTCAATAATAAAAAAATGTAAAATTGATTGCTGAATTATAAAAAATGCTTATATTTGCTAAAAAAAATACTATATTTGGAGTATGAAAACGAAAAAAGACATACTATTAATGATTAAAAATTTGGTTAAATCCATTGAACCTAGTGCGACAGTAATTCTCTATGGTTCATCTGCCAGGGAAACCGACCGAATTGATTCTGATATAGATCTGCTTATCTTAGTTGATAAAGACAAAATCACATGGCAAGACGATAAAAAAATTAAATATCCTTTATATAATATTGAATTTGATATAGGAAAGATAATAAGTCCCTTGGTTTTATCAAAAAAAGAATGGGAGACAAAACATCGGATAACTCCATTTTATGAAAATATCCAAAATGAAGGAATTACCTTATGAATAAATCAGAAAGAAAAGAATTAGTTCAGTATAGAATTTCAAGAGCTTACGAGACATTAAGAGAAGTTGATTTTCTTATTAAACATCAATTATGGAACATAACAGTAAATAGATTATATTATGCGTGTTATTATGCTGTGATTGCATTGTTGATAAGTAAAAAAATTAAGGCACAAACTCATGCCGGAGTCAGACAAATGTTTGGATTACATTTTGTTAAGACCGGGTTAATTGATAAAGAATTAGGGAGTTTTTTTTCAAATATTTTTGATAAAAGATTGACAGGTGATTATGATGATTTTATAGATTATAATAAAGAAGATGTTTTAGCATTGATAAAACCAGCAAAAAAATTTATTCATCAAATTGAGGAATTATTAAAAAAGAAATAATCAACCGGCACACACATCGGCTATATTTAATACGGGGTGAAACGATAAAATAAAAATTGATAATTGTAAACAAACTTTGTGGCAATTTGAAAATGAAGTGCTTTTTAATCCCGCACTACTCATAGTGTTTTTCGTTATCATAAACAAGCTTATAAAACTTAACAGTTAATAATTCAATAATAAAAAAATGTAAAATTGATTGCTGAATTATAAAAAATGCTTATATTTGCTAAAAAAAAATACTATGACGACCTTTCAACTAAAAAATGTTTTAATTCAAAGGATTTCCGAGATTAAAGATATATCTTTTCTAAAAGCTATTAAAACAATTTTAGATGCAAAATCAGAATCTAAAGTTATCAACCTGACTCCAGAACTTACAGATGAAATTATGGCTTCAAAAAAGGAAATTGAACAAGAATTATTTATTGAAAACAAGCTTTTTGAAAAAGAAATTGAAGAATGGCTAAACGAAAAATAATCTGGTCAAACAGAGCCAAAATTAAAAGATACGAAATCCTTAAATTTTATATTGACAAAAATAAGAGCAATAGCTATTCTATAAAACTAAACCGCAGAATTAATAAAGAACTTCTACTACTTATAAAGTATCCCAACTTAGGAATCAAAACTGATATAAAAGGAGTTAGAGGACTAATCATAGAAAATTTTATTCTTTTTTACGAATTAGATAAGAATATTATTATAGTGCATTATATCTGGGATTCAAGACAAAATCCTGAAAAATTAGTAATTAAATAAGATAATAATTCTTGTCAATAAAGGATATATTTAATTCTTGTTAAAACGATAAAATAAAAATTGATAATTAAACAAACTTTGTGGCAATTTGAAAATGGTTATTCTTAAAAATACTGATTCGTAAATTATTCATTTTTTTATTCGTGAACTTGTGGCAAAAAATTATACCAAATGAAAAAATTTTTACTTTTTATTGTTCTAATATCAATATTTTCCTGTAATAATGATAAAAAAGCAGAAGAGCAATCCGCATTAGTCAGGCCAAAAAATATTATCACAAAACAACAAATGATTGACATATTAGTTGATTGTAATCTTGCCGAAGCAGCAACAACATATAAACAAAAACAAGGGAAAGATATTAAGTATTATTCCAGCCATTACTATAATTTAATATTTAAAAAATATAATATAAGCAAAGAAGATTTTGAAAAAAATCTGGCTTTTTATTCACAAAATATTGAAGATATAGATGAAATTTATACAGAAGTTATTAACAGGTTAAGCAAAAAGCAAAGTCAGGTAAGCAATGAATGATAAGAATTTTGTTATTGCTAAATATACAGAAAATTAATATCACGGACGTTTAATGTCAATATCAGATTAAATCTTATTTTGAGGTGCTACATAAAATAGTATTTTACCAGCTACCCTATTT
>CAZOSY010000013.1:0-23512 GCA_964582565.1 uncultured Bacteroidales bacterium
CGGAACGACATTTTATAGTTACCACAACAGTAGGTAAATTTAAAATATCTTATTTTTATTTCAAATATAACTTCTAATGTCAAAAACAAAAACAGCTTTTTTTTGTCAAAATTGTGGCGCACGGTCAGATAAATGGGTTGGAAAATGTCCGCACTGTGGCGAATGGAATACTTATGTAGAAGAAGTAATACAGAGAGATGAAGAGGCAAAAAAATGGGAAAAACTATTGCCAACAAAATCTAAAAACACAGCTAAACTTGTCTCAGAAATAAATTCTTCAAAAGAGTTTCGTATAGATGTGAACAACAATGAGCTAAACCGTGTATTAGGTTCGGGCTTGGTTACGGGGTCTATTGTGCTTATAGGAGGAGAACCCGGCATAGGAAAATCAACGCTAATGCTTCAAATGGCTTTGAATATAAAAAAACTTAAAATACTTTATGTAACAGGCGAAGAAAGTGAACAACAAATTAAAATGAGAGCAGACAGAATAGGGATACATAATGATAATTGTTATATACTTACAGAGAATTCTTTACAATCTGTTTTTAAACATATAGAGAAATTAATACCTGATATTGTGGTTATTGATTCAATACAAGCATTACATACAGACATTATTGAATCATCAGCAGGAAGTATTTCGCAAATAAGAGAATGCACTTCTGAATTGCAACAGTATGCAAAAATAACTGCAACGCCTGTGTTCCTGATAGGTCATATCACAAAAGACGGTAGTTTGGCAGGACCCAAGATATTAGAACATATAGTTGATACTGTTTTGCTATTTGAAGGAGACAGAAATTATGTTTACAGAATATTAAGAGCAACAAAAAACAGATTTGGCTCTACATCAGAGTTAGGTATTTTTGAAATGCAAAATACAGGACTAAGAGAGGTCTCTAATCCTTGTGAAATGCTTATTTCTCAGCGAGATGAGGATTTTAGCGGTATAGCTGTTTCTGCAACTATTGAAGGTATGCGACCTGTACTTATTGAAACACAGGCATTAGTAAGCTCTGCTGCTTATGGAACGCCTCAACGTTCTTCAACCGGCTTTGATACCAAAAGATTAAATATGTTACTTGCTGTATTGGAAAAAAGATGCGGCTTTAGATTAGGAGTAAAAGATGTATTTCTGAATATAACAGGAGGAATAAAAGTTGATGACCCTGCTATTGATTTAGGTGTTGTATGTGCTGTATTATCTTCAAATGAAGACATACCTGTTGACCCAAAAACATGTTTTTCTGCCGAAATAGGATTATCAGGAGAAATTAGACCTGTCAACCGTATTGAACAAAGAATATCAGAAGCTGAAAAACTTGGGTTTAAAAAAATATTTATATCAAAATATAATAAAAAAGGATTAAATATTAATAAATTTAATATTGAGATTAAACCTGTAAGAAAAATTGAAGATGTTTTTTATTCCCTGTTCAAATAGCGATTGCTTGTAACAAACTAAAATAAAACAGTAGTTTACTATAGCAATTCAATGTTCTATTGTTCCAAGTTTCTATTTACAAATTTTGCCAAAATTTCATTGTTAAATTGTTATTAACTAAATTATTATTATATTTGTATTGTAAAAATTATTAAAATCTGTAAAAAATTTTAATTATGGAAAATGTCGTATTAATTAGTGAATCAAAGTCAGAATTAACAATTTTACTTAATCTGGCAAAAAAATTAGGTATCAAAACGTATCGTTTAACCAATGAAGAAGTTGAAGATTTAGGATTAGTAAATGCAATGAAAGATGGAAGGACAGGAGAATATATTGATGTGGATAACTATTTAAAAACACTTCGAAAAAAATGAAATTAAGGTATGATAGACAAAATTAAAATTTGTTTTTCGTTTTATAATTATTATATTTGTATAAAACAAAAAATTATAAAATAAAAATGAATGTAAAAATAGACCGCAGTTTTGAGCGAGATACAGACAAAATCAAAGACAGCAAACTGCTTGTTAAAATTGCAGATTGTATTGTTTCTGTTAGAAAAGCAGAATGTTTTGAAGGAATAAAAAATATCAAAAAGTTAAAAGGTGCTTCTCATCATTATCGTATCAGGATAGGCAATTACCGTGCAGGAGCAAAAATTCGGGATAACATTATTATTTTTGAACGTTTTCTTCATCGCAAAAATATTTATAGATATTTTCCTTAATAATAACCGGTCCACAAAGTTTAAACCCGGTCAGGCAGTCATGTTCGGCTATTGACGAATACCTGATATAACAGTATAAATTGAGTTATTATTACTAACAATTTAGCAATTTTAACAGTTTAACCACTAATTTGTTTCAATAATTTCAAACAGTTCGTCTAATTTAGGAGTTAGGATTATTTCTGTTCTGCGGTTTTTCTTTCTTGCCTGTTTTGTATTAGCTTCATTAATAGGAACATATTTACTTCTGCCTGCAGCAATTAGCCGTTTTGGTTCTATGTTGCTATTTTTTATAAGTATTTTAATTATTTCTGTAGCTCTTTTTACACTAAGGTCCCAGTTGTCTTCAATATTTCCTGATTTCGGGTAAGGCACATTATCTGTATGTCCTTCAACCATAACATTTATATCAGGATTATCTTCCAATACTTTTGCCAGTTTTTTTAATGCTTCAACTCCTTTTGCTCCTACTTTAAAACTGCCGGAAGCAAACAGCAAACTTTCTTCCATAGACACATAAACCTTAGCATTTTTTTGTTCAATACTTAGCCCTTTATTTTTAAAACTAAGCAGAGCTTCTGATACTTTATTTTTTATTTCATTGACAATAGAATCTTTTTTGTTTAAAATACTTTGCAATTCATTTATTCTTTTTGCTTTTTCTTTTAAATCTTTTTGAGAAGCATAAAGTTTTTGGCTAAGTTCATCAAGGCTTTGTTTTTTAGCATTCAAATCTCTTTCCAATTGTTTTAATTCATCTTCTTTTTTCTGTAGGTTTTCTTGCGTTGCCTGTAGCTCGGTTAAGATTTTTTGTGTCTCTGACTTATTTCCTGCCAATAGTTCTTTATTTTTTTGTAATAACAGTTCATAAATTTTATCAAGTTTATCATAGCTTCTTGTAAGTCGTCGCCACGACCTGCCTAATGTTGCAGTATCATTGCACAGAGTTTCTATACGTTTTTCTAATTTATTGATTTTTTCAATTCGCTCTGTATTATTTGTTATAAAAGTTTGATTCTCAGTTTTTAGTTGTGCATTTATTTCTTCACATTTATTTCGTTTTGCTTTAAGGTCTTCATATTTACGTGATGAAACACATGAAGAAAAACTAATAGAAATCAATAAGATAATACAGATGTTTAATAATAAAAATAATTTTTTCATAAGTTTTAGTTTTTATAAGTTTTTTAAAAAAACAAATTTACATAAAATAAATTTATTATATACATACAACTTTAAAGTTTAAAAATATATAACGATTAACAATATTTATCAAGTCAATAAATCCTTTTTTATACCAGCTATTATTCCATTTATATTATGCGAAATTATTATTTTCACATTTTACTATTTACTTAAAATCAAAAATAACGTGTTGGGCTTTCGTACTTTTTCCCATTTTCCTGTTTTGTGCGTTGGGACATCCAAATTAAGCATTTAAAATAAAACCAGCTGGCAGTTGGTCTCCCGATGAACCAACAGTTCTAATAATTTTATACTTACCTGAAAATTTATCAATAATTTGCACACTAATACTTCCGCTTTTATTTTTTTTGTCTAATAAACATAAAAATTCGAATGGGGCAACAAAAAACACATTTTTTAACTTATAACCTTCTGATTTTCAATACTAATTTTTATTAAAATAAGAAACCGCACAAAACAGGAATACAAACCCCATAGATAATAATCAACGGGTAAACATATTTTAGGACAAGACATCCGTCTTTTTAGTTGCTCATGGTGTAATTTTGAAAATTTCAATGATTATATCATAACAATTGCTCTGATTATTATTCTTCTATCAACTGTTGTTATTTTGATAAAATATGTTCCTTTTTCTTCGCCGGAAATGTCAATAACTGTATGTTCTGAATTTGACTGAACTTTCTTAACAACCCTGCCTTTAATGTCTATTACCTCAATATGTTCTGTTTCGTTACTATGAACAATAAACATTCCTGTTGTTGGGTTGGGATAGATAATTATTCTCTCATCAATAGAGTTACTTACAACAGAAACAATTGTATTAGTATTCCTTGTGATGGAAAATTCTGATGTATTGTTATTTTGGTCAATAGCAATTGTTGTTAGAAAATCAGAAGCAATCAATCCGGTTAGTGTATCTGTCCAGTTTCCTGAAATATCCGGTGTTACAGAAGACAGATATTCAATACCTTGTCCATGTCCGGACAAATCAGGTATAGCACGAAATATTTGTATGGTTACAGTTTCAGGATTTTGTGTATCAATAGTTCCTGAAATAATTGTTTCATCAGGTCCTGATACAAATATTACAGTGTCAATTTTAGGATAATTCATCTCTTCGTTGGGTCCTGAATCTCCATCTCCGGCATCGTTAGGATTTACTCCGGGCAGATACAAATCAATTCCAAGTCCTCCGTTACTAAATATAGAATTATATGATATTAGATTAAAATCATCATTGTTATTCATAACAGTTACACCATTTCCACTGTTGAATGCAATAATATTAGCATTTTGTAAAGACCCGCCAATAATTGTATTTTTTGGTCCTTCAGCAATTCTGACACCATCAATACCATTGCCAAGAGATTGTGTTCCTGTAATATCTGTCCCAATCAGATTTTTTGTTACAATTGTAGAATCCGATCCTGTAATATGAATTACAATGCCTTGTTGCAAATTACCTGATATCAGATTGCTGTCAATAATATTACTATATGGCGCTCCATCAACAACAATACCGTTTGCGTTTGGAATAGCAGTTGTTCCTGATGGGTCAGTGCCAATATAATTTCCTTTTACCAGATTATTGTGTGTTCCCATATTATAAATAAATACACCATATCCTGAGTTTCCTGATATAATATTTTTATAATCAGAAGTATTTCCACCAATAGTATTGTAGGCAGCACCATCATCAAATAAAACGCCATAAGTGTTTGGCACAGCATTGTTTCCTGTTACATCTACACCAATGTAATTTCCGATGATTTTGTTGTAATTGCATCCGGCTCCGAAAACAGGAACTCCATAAGCATAATTACCTGCTATTATATTTTTTTCACCAGGATTAATACCTCCAACAACATTGTGTGAAGCAGCTCCTTCAATACTAACTCCATCATAATTTCCCATAGCGAACATGCCTGTTCTGTCAAGGCCAACATAGTTGCCAATAACAAAATTATTGCTTACATCAACTAATCTAATACCTATATGTTCATTGCCTGATACAATGTTTCTTTCGTCAGCAGTGGTTCCTCCAATTATTATATTTGAAGGTCCGCCAATGATTTCAATTCCTATATAATTTCCTGATGTATCAGAAGAAGTAGCATCAATGCCAATATAACATCCTGTTATGCTACAATTAGTTGATGAGCTGCCAAATATTTGAATTCCTATAGTAAAATCCTTAACACATAGTTTTTTAAAGTGTATGTTAGAAACATTGATAACACTAAAAGCATAATCAATAGTATTATTACTTCCATCAAGTTCTATTTCAGGTCCTAATGGATTTGTATTTCCCTGATTGGTTGTTTGTGTTGAGCCGTCAATGGTAATATTTTCTGATGTAATATAACTATAAGTTGTAAGAGGATGAATTGTCCATACGCCTGTTGTAACATTGTAACCTGTATCAGAAGATGGAATATTAAAGGCAATTGTGTGTGTGCCGGAAGTAAATATTGCATAGTCAATTGCTTCTCTCAATGAACCGGTACCGGAATCATTAGTGTTTGTAACTGTAAAAGTATTTGCTTTGATATTAAAACAGATACTTATTATTAGTATTGAAATTATTAAAATTTGTTTCATTTATTTTAGGTATTAATGAACAATCAATTTTTTAAAAACAATTCCTTTTGAAGAAGAAATTTTTGCAAAATATATTCCTTTTGACTCAGTTGTTAAATCAATTGTAAATTCTTTATTAACAATTATATATTGTTTTATCGTTTCCCCTGTAATGTCAATAATCTCTATACTTTGAATATTATCTCCGGTAACAGTAAATTGTCCTGGTGAGGGATTTGGATAAACATAAATATTCTTATTTCTAGTGTCAAGATTTTTTACATTGACTATTGTCGTAAGATTTAGTGAAAACTCAGAAGTATTACCATTTTCATCTGTTGCAGTTGATGTAATTTCGTCTCCACTTATGATTCCTGTAAAAACATTTGACCAATTGCCTGAATTATCGGGAATAGCATTACCAATATAAATTTTACCTTCCCCGTATCCATTTGCATCCGGGTCTGCAATAAAAATTTCAACAATACAATTTTCCGGATTTTGTGTATCTAATGTGCCAAAAACCGTTGAATGTCCTGATGCCGAATCACATATTGAATTAGTAACAACGGGAAAATTCATAAGATTATTTGGTCCTGTATCAGTATCGCCTGCATCGTTATTGTTCACTCCCGGAGGAAAAATATCTATTCCTCCCATTAATTCATTTTGAAAAATAGAATTTGCAGATATTTTATTTCCTGTGGATATTGCATCCATCACAACAACTCCTCCATTTCCATTAAATGCAACAATATTTCCCATTCCGGGTTCTCCAATGAAATTATTACTTGCACCGGCTCCTATTACTATTCCTGAGAGTCCGTTACCTAAATCAGAAACGCCATCACTTGCTGTGCCAATCAAATTATTAGTTACTATATTGCTGTCAGCATATTCGTATAATATCATTCCAATTTCAGTATTACCTGATATAATATTATTGTCAATAGTATTATGTTTTGGAAGTGCAGATAATCCAATTCCATTTAGATTTGGTATTGCAATAGTGCCACTTGGGTCTGTTCCAACATAATTATAGCTGATTTCATTGTAGTATGTTAAATTATCAGCAATTTCTATTCCTTCGTATCTGTTGCCGGATATGACATTTGCATCCGTAAAAGAAGAACCTCCAATAATATTATATCTGGCACCACCTGCAAGTAATAATCCCACCGCATTAGGAACTGTATCTGTTCCTGTGGCATTAGTCCCAATCATATTTCTTTTAACCTCATTATAATAAGTGCCGTTTGTTACCAGAAATATTCCGTAACTGAAATTTCCCGAAAGAACATTTTCATAGATATAATTATGATTAGATGAAGCATCAACGCAAATACCTGTAGCGTTGGGCATGGCATTATTTCCTGTAACATCGGTGCCAATATAGTTTCCAACTAAATAATTTTCAGATGTCTGTCCATAATAAATCATACCATAGACCCTGTTTCCTGAGATGATATTTCTTTCTGCCGCAGTATAGCCACCAATAACATTATATTTTGCAACTGTATTTAGTTCAATTCCATTTGCCTGATAAAGAGTGTCATTTACTTTTAATGGATTTAATCCTGTAGCATCCGGACCTATATAATTACCAATAACAATATTGCTATCTGATGATTCAATATAAACACCTATTTCCCGGTTGCCGGAAATTATATTTCTGGCATCAATATCAATACCTCCTATTATATTTTTATCTGCATTAGTTTTAATAATAATACCGACATGATTATCAAGAATATTCAATCCTGTTGAGTCAACACCAATATAATTTCCAAGTATTTTATTTTCTTCAGCGCCGGTTCCATTGATTAGAATACCGTTTTCAATATTTCCGGATACGATATTTCTTTCGGATGAAGTTGTTCCGCCAATGACATTATTTCCGGAATTGGTAAGAGTAATTCCGAAAGAATTTGATAACTTTTGAAAGCCGGTAACATCCGTTCCAATGAAATTACCTTTTATATAGTTGCCACTGTTTATATTTCCATTAATTGTAATTCCTGTATTAGAATTTCCTGATATAATATTTCTATTTGAAAAAGAGGCACTCCCAATATAATTATTTACCGAATTATCAATCAGTATTCCTGTAGCATTGGGAACAGTATCATTTCCTAAGTAGTTCGTCCCGATATAATTGCCATAAATCTCATTATTGTTACTGTTTTGTATGACAATACCAGCAGTGATATTTCCTGAAATTACATTATTGATAATATCATTATTATATGAACCATTAGATATAGTGATTCCAACATCATTAGAAAACAAAGATGCTCCGGTATAATCAATGCCTATATAACATTCTGTTATAATATTCTGACTGGAGCTACTAGCATAAAGTTGCACTCCATAAGTAAAGTTTCCAATGATTAATCCTTTTATCTGATTATTAGAAGATGCGAGAATAAAACACTGTGATATGATATTAGTGCCGTCAATAACTATTTCCGGTCCATATAGATTAGTATTGCCCTGATATAATGTTTGAGATGTGCCGTCAACAATTGTATTTCCTGTCGTAAGGTAAGGTAAATCCGATTGAGGACTAATAACCCAAACACCGTTAACAGCATCATAATTAGTATCAGTATTGGGAATATTAAACTCAATAATATCTGTACCTAAACCATTGGCATCATCTATTGCCTGTCTTAATGAACCTGCTCCTATATCATTTGTGTTTAATACTGTATATGTTGCACTTTTTCCGGTAAAAGGCAATAGTAGTATGACTGCAAAAAATAAACAGGTTTTTATTTGTGTTTTTTTCATATTTTAATAATTAATTTTGTTGCACTTATTAATTGAATTTATATTGGTTAAAACCTGTGCTGAGACCTGTTTAAGTATTCAAAAATACAAATAAAGTTAAAACACATATTTAATTTGGGGGATTATAGTAAAAAATGTACCGAATTAATTTGATCCGCCCAATGCGAAATTAATGACACAAAAATAACATTTGCAAGAGTGAGTAAGAACAGATAAATTCAAAAAATAGTTTTTATCATCTCTTAATGTTGTCATTAAGAACCTTAACTAATTTATAAATAAGAGTAACAGGATTTTGTTTATGATATGGTAAATGTTTTTGATTTAGGAAAAGTTTTTCTGCATTTTCAATAGCTTTTAATTGACTTGATTTATCATCTTCTATTAGTCGTTGATAAATTTTGTTGCAAAAGTTTCTTTTTTTACCATATTTTACATAATTTATTTTCCAAAACCTGCTAAGTTTCTTATAATAAAAACTTCTGTGATTTTTTTGGTCTGTATATTCATAATGCAAATAAAACCATAATTCAAACGCATCATTAGAATACCCAACCTTATAACCTAATTTTTTAGCTTTTTTAATTGCGTTATCAAAGTCCGAAAACTGTTTTTTATTATCCTTGTTAAAATCCATATCAAATACACACCATATCTCGTCATAAATATTTTTTTTAAATCTTTTTTGTGTAATTTCAACTAATTTAATTTTTGATTGCCCACCTAAATCAATTATTTCTACTTTGAGTGTTACAACAGGAAAATTTTTGAAATACAATTCTTCTGTTTGTCCCTCGCAAACAATAAGAAGTATTTTTTTAGTATCTACAACTCCAATTTTATAAACGGAAGGTTTGATTTTTTTTAACCAGGGTTTATTAGCTTTTTTATCAGTTTTTTTTATTGTTTTAGTTTTTTTAGGCATCTTTATCAGTATTAAAAATATGATTAAAATCACCTATAAATGGGATAGCTCCATATTTGCCACGAATATAATCATTTTGGAAAGAAGTTTTTCTAATTCCTTTAAACTGAACTAATGTGTATAAATGACTTGCACCATACATGTCTTTTTCTACAAAATCAATTTGATCTCTTCTCAATAAATCTGCAGACAATAAATTTGTATCATGTGTAACAAAGATTAACTGTGAATATTTATTTGTTTTTGAATTAAAAATCTCCACGATTTTTTTTGTTATAAGAGGATGAAATCTGGCATCAAATTCATCAATAACTATAGTTCTTCCTTTTGTGATTGCTTCTAAAATAAACGGGCTAATTTCAAACATCTTTTTTGTGCCTTCTGATTCACTGAAAGGAAAAGAAAATAATGCTTTTCCTATTTTTTGCATATTTGAATTATATTTACTATGCTTAGTAACAACAATTTTTTCAGGTTTTATTCCTTTATTTGGTACATCATCAGAAATTTTTTCTTTTGATAATTCAAAAGTGCCAATTTCATCAATTCCCATATCAGCTAATTTGAGGAAATCAAAAATTTTCTCCTTTTTACTGTTATCATCCAAAGCATCAATTGCTACCTGATACATTACTCCTTCATATCCTAATCCACTAATTAGAATAATAGATGAAATAGAATCAAGAATGCTTTTAGCTTGTTTCCCATTTAAAGCAGCAACAGCAGATAGAAACAGAGAATTACGCCTAAAAACCCCATTGTCTTCATCTTTACTATCAAATAAAGAACGCAATTTGTAACCTTCATTAAAGTATTTTTTATTAATTTTAATAATTGAATTACCTTCTCTTATAAAAAAAGGGACTTCTCTTATTGCCGGTGTTCCATACAGCCATTCACTTTTTATTTCTTCTTTCGTTGCTTCAAAGCCATATCTGTATCTTATGCTATCATGAATAAAAATCATTTGAAAAAATGCGGGTTTATTTTCTGTTTCTGTTGATAATTGAAAATTGTCAATAAGATTTAACACTTTTTCATCTTTAACACAATTCTTAACAATTTTAATGTATGAAAACAATGCTCCAATAACATTACTTTTTCCACTTGCATTTGCACCATAAATAGCTTTGCTTTTTAGAAGAGATAGCTTTTCATCAAAAGTTATTAGATTATTAACATCTAACTTTTTATTTTCGGATTTGATTTTAGCAGCTGTCATATTTAAAGATTGAATATCTTTAAACGAACGAAAATTACCAAAACTAAATTCTATAATCATGCTGTTTAATATTAAAATTTACAAATTAATTGCAAATATAGTATTTAATGTTCTAATTAAGCAAAAATAATTAGTGTTTTTTTAAATTATATCAGATTTTAAAACCCCTTTTTCAATAAATGGAATGGATATAGAACATGTGCTGTCAGGCAGTTGCCTTATCAGTATGTAAAAAAAAAATAAAATTGCTTAATTTGGGTAATAATTGCAACTTTTACATTCCGGGCAATTAATAATTTTTTATACTTTTGTTTTTGCAAAAATACTAAATATTTATTTAACTAACAAACATAGAAATTATAAAAAAATGAAACTATTTATCAGAAGTTTAACCCTGTCATTAGCATTATTATTTACATTTACCTGTATAGCACAAAAAAAATATCTTAGTGTAGAAGATTATATGAACATGGAGTTATATCCTGCATATATGAGCCAGTTGAAATGGATATATGAAAGCAATAATTTTTCTTATGTTAAAAATAATTGTCTTATTAAAGGCAAAGCAACAACAGAGAATAGGGACACTATTTTACGAATAAAAGAACTCAATAATAAACTTTTATCATTAAAAAACGATACTCTCAGATATTTTCCATCAATAAAATGGATTAAAGATATGACAATTATGTTTTCTGATAAAAATCAGTTTTATACTTATAATTTAAAGACAAAAGAGCTAAGACTTGTTGTCAAACTTGATAAAAATGCAAAAAATACTGATATTGAGCCAAACAAACTTTCAATAGCTTATACAACAGGAAATAATTTATATGTTTCAGTAAAAGGAACTGATATTCCTGTTACTAATGATAAAGACAAAGGCATTAAAAACGGACAAGTTGTGCATCGTAATGAGTTTGGCATTACCAAAGGCACTTTCTGGTCACCAAAAGGTAATTTGCTCGCCTTTTATCGTAAAGATGAGACAATGGTTACTAATTTTCCTCTTTTAGATATTAAGCCACGTGTTGCAAAAGTCAAAAACACTAAATATCCTATGGCAGGAATGAAAAGTCACCATGTAACACTTGGGGTATTTAATATTTTGACAAAAGAAACGGTTTTTCTCAAAACAGGAGAAGATGCCGAGCAATATTTAACCAATATTTCGTGGAGTCCTGATGAGAAATATATATTTATAGCTGTGCTTAACAGAGGACAAAACCTTATGAAACTCAATCAATATGATGCTTGCACAGGCGATTTTGTTAAAACGCTTTTTAAAGAAGAAAACGATAAATATGTTGAGCCGGAGCATGGATTATATTTTTTAAAGACAAAGCCCGATGAATTTGTCTGGTTTAGCAAAAGAGATGGCTATAATCATCTTTATCTTTATAATACACAAGGAAATTTGATAAAACAATTGACAAAAGGTATTTGGGATGTAACAGATTTTTTGGGATTTGATAAATCTGATAAAAAAGCATTTTTTGTTTCAACAAAGCAAAGTCCTGTTGAACAACATATATATTCTGTTGATTTAAAAACAGGAAAAATCACAAAGATTTCGTCAGTAAAAGGCACACACAGGGCAAAATTAAGTTATGATTCTGAATATTTAATTGATTTATATACAAGCACAACTATATCAAGTGAATATACTATTATTACATCAAAAGGAAAATTAATACAAACATTGCTTAAAAATGAAAATCCTTTAAAAGATTATAATTTAGGTGAGACATCTGTTTTCACAATAAAGAGTGATGATAACACGTCTCTTTATTGCAGGATGATAAAGCCGCCTGATTTTGATGCACACAAAAAATATCCTGTAATTATTTATGTTTATGGTGGTCCGCATGTTCAACTAATAACAGATTCGTGGCTATCAGGCACAGGACTTTTTTTACAATATATGGCTCAAAAAGGTTATATAATTTTTACTCTTGATAACAGAGGTTCTGCAAACAGAGGTCTGGATTTTGAACAAAAGGTTTTTAGAAATTTTGGTGCCATTGAGGAAAAAGACCAGATGAAAGGAGTGGAATATCTTAAAAAATTAAATTTCGTAGATACAACAAGAATAGGTGTTCACGGATGGAGTTTTGGCGGGTTTATGACAATATCTATGCTTGTAAAAAATCCGGATGTGTTTAAAGTTGGAGTGGCTGGCGGTCCTGTGATAGATTGGAAATATTATGAAGTGATGTATGGCGAAAGATATATGGATACACCTCAGGAAAACCCTGAAGGATATAAAAAAGCAAACTTACTTAATTATGTTGATAGTTTGAATAGCAAACTATTGATAATACAGGGCTTAATGGATTCTACTGTTGTGTCTCAGCATAGTTTGTCTTTTATTGAAAAATGTATCAAAGATGATGTTCAGGTTGATTATTTTGTATATCCTTGTCATCCGCATAATGTGAGAGGAAAAGACAGAATTCATCTTTTAAGAAAAATCTTTATGTATTTTGATGATTATTTGAAGTAATTTCCAATACAAAAAGTAAAATTAAAAAAAAAGTTAATTGTTCACCACCGTAGAAAATATCTAACGGAGTAAAGGTATTCCGACAGGTCATGACCAGCTGGGATTAATCATTGCGTTGTATATATTGCCGACTGTTGACTGCAGATTGCCGACTGCAAACAGATTAAATTTCAAATTGTGAACAGTTACAAAAAAGTTTATTGTATCACTATTTTTTCAACTTTTACCTGATTTACCGTATTTAGGGGAGTTCTAATAATTACTTTTTATTACAAGTGGCTGCAAAATATCATTATTTCGTTGTCGGGCAAAATCTTTCCTCACCATAGCTATGGCTGCGGAATATTTTACCCTCCGCCTCATACTGATATTTTTCGCTTACTTTCATATACAAAACCAATTATTAGAACTCCCCTTTATTCTTAAATAATAAATTCCTTTAGCAAAATTTGAAACGTCTATCTGAAATTAGTAAATCTTGTTAGTTAAATTAAAAATATATTTTATTTTTGTGATTATACCTATACGGAACGAATTTGCAGTTCAGTCGGGTGCCTGACCGATGCTTGTTTTATTTGTCGTTCCTATCGTCAGGCAATTGCCTGATTCTGTTAAGAACTAGTATAAAATTTATTATAAATTTCAAAACTTCAAAGATAATAAACATTTTTTTAACTACAAAAATAATTTTGTCTTTTTTTATTTTTTTTATGTGTTGATTTATGCTTTAAATTCAGAACTCCTGACCCGATATTTGATTTTCAGGTTGTTAGACGTTTTTGTTCGTAAAATGGAATTATCGTTTTTTTCATAATAATGTCGTTTTGTAAATCATAAAATCCTAATTATCAGTATTTTGATTAATGTGTTTATGGTGGGGTTGTTTTTTTACGACAGTCAATTTTGCGTTAGGTCAGGAGTTCTGAATTTTTTGTAACGAAAAATATACTGAAACAAAAACCTAAAACCTCGTTTTTTTTCAATGTCATCAATTTCTGATTGTTTAAGGCGAGGAGTTGTTTCAAATAAAAGTGCTACACCTTCTTTGGTATTTTCATTAGCATTACTGCCAATCCAGTTTTCAATAAATTCTTTTTTGCTGTATTTTAACAAGCCATGACTAGGGTCTGCAACAAAAACTTTATCTTTTTGTATCTTATAAACAACAATAAAATGATACTGATTCCAATGGACAATACAAGGCAGAGGAGCTTCCTGTACTAATTTTTCATAACTAATTTTAACGCCAAGAGTACGAAACCCAATATTTTCAGCCGCATCACTAATAGTTCTTAAAGAACTTCCTTTGTGTGTTGTTTCTGATAATTTCCTAAGTTTTTGCAAGGATATATCTCTTCCGTAATGTTTTGCAAGCATTCGCAAACATGTTGGACCGCAGTCCATTTGGTCTGGTTGTTTATAGAAATAGAATTGTTTTACCCCCATATTTCCTCATTTATCTTCGCAATTTTTTTTTCATCAATAGTATATCCTTTTTCATTACAAACCACTCCGCATTCTTTTAGTGTTTTATATCCTTCCTCTCCCTGCCATTTAGAAATATATGGATTATAATTACATTCTTGCTTATGGTGCCAACTACCATTTTTTCGTTGATATGGCAAGCGACTATCTACACACATATATCTAAACTCACAATCTTTACATACATCACACAATTCTTTATGTACAAACCAATATTTCTGAAATTTTGGTTTAGTAATAATTGTTTTTAGTTCTTCAGAATCTTTAATGTCTTGTATAAACCCAAATTCTTCTTTGCATTCAGGTGCATTTTTAATTTCTCCTTTTTCTCCTATGTATAGTTTGCGATTAAAGTAGGTGTGGTGTTTTTGTGATTCTGTATAAATAGAAATATTAGGATTTTGCACATGAATAAAAGTAGGTTTAAACTTATTATAAGTAACAGATATACTCTTTTTTGAATCAAGAAATTCAACTGAATCAGAAGAATTTTCTATGACAAATCTAAATATTCTTGAGTTATTCTCACAAAATTCTATAAGTATATCTTTATTTAATTTAGTTTTTCTTTTATAAAATACTATTTCAATATATGAGAGGTAGCTTTCATTAAATTTGCGTAAAAATTTTTTTAATTGAATATCTGTTATATTAGATTCAACCTGCAATTGTAAATTTTTACATAAAATATCATCAAAAATATCTGCATATTTACTAATGTTTTGGATGTTTGATTCATTTAAATGAATTATTGTATTGGTAATTAAATTTGGAGAGTTCCATTCTTTAGATAGCTCTGAAAATAAAGATTTATTTGAATTATATGTTATCTTATTCTTTATAAGAAATTCAGCATATTCATCAGGAATATCATCAATTATTTGTTCCTTATGATTATTATTTATTAAATTATACAAATCATTAGGAATGAAATTAATATTACCTGAAATTAAATCAGAAATAACTGACCTACAAAATCCATTAACTGATATTTTATTTGGATATAGAAACATATTATCAGATTTCATTAACTAGAATTTAGGTGTAATTTTTTTATAAAAAAAATTAATATGAAAATTAGATGACTCATGTTTTTTTGATATTATATTAGTATGGTTGCTTGTTAAAAAAGGATTAACCTTAGTCAGAAAACTGTAATTTACAGGATAATATTTCTCATTCTTTATTTTTATCATAATTTATTTAATCTATATTTTAAAAACTTCGCAATTTTTTCTTCTATCATATAATTACAATTATTAGAATATCCTAAAAATTGCCCTGAAGGATTTACCTCTAAAAAAACATATTCTGAATTATTATTATATATCATATCAATTGTTCCAAAATCTAAATTTAACTTATTCATTAATAAAATTAATTTAGACTTTAATTCTAAAGGTATTTTACATGGGAAAGTCTTATTTTTTTTAGATATTCTTATATCTTCATCTTTATCATCACTTAACAAAGCAACTGGATAAACATCACCTCCAATATATATAATTTTTAGTTCAAATTGCCTGTCAATTTTTTCCTGAAATAATGATGGGAAAAATATATCTGATAATTTATTTATATCTTCATTTTTTAGTATATTTGAATAATTGCAATAAGAAGTGCCATCATTTGAATGAATAAAAAATCCCGAATTGAAATTTTTAGTAATTATTCTTTTATTTTTTTTACAGAAGTTTATTAAGTCAATTTTATTACGAGTAAGTATTGTATTTGGTATTTCTAATCCTATATTTTCTGCAATAGTTAACTGGGTATATTTATTAACATCAACAAATTTCGGATGATTTATTATATTATTTTTTGGAATAAAATCCCAAAAAATATCAAATAAAATATCTCGTTCTGCCCTTAGATTATTATATATATTATTACTTAATTCTTCATTATCCGAAATAGGAATATATGAAGGATTATGGCTCCATTTATAAAACCAAAATAATTGTTTATTATATAATCTATTTCTATTAGATGGATATATTAAAGGATAATAATTATCAAAAAAAGTGGATGAATTATATCTTTTATAAGGAACTTTATAATATTCTAACCAATCTAAAATATAATCTATTGAAATGTCATGTGTATTACAAAAAATATTAATCATTACAACGTTATTATTTACTTATTGAATAAGAAGGTATGCTGAGATAATATCTATTTCCTTTCTTTATTATAGCATAAAATAATATTCTATCAGAAATACGAGGATTTATATAGTTGTTTTCGTATGCTTTAACATTTTTATATTCTGCTATTAAATTCTTCTTTATTAATAAACTTCGTATATGTTCTTTTGTTTCTTTCATTTCAGATGTAAAGGCATATTCTTTTAAAGTACGAATTTTTTCTTTAAATACAGATGTATTCATTTTTTTTAGATTTTCATCTTCTTCAAAAACTAAATAATTTGTAAATAAATTTTCATATTCAGAAGTGTCATTTAGCATAATTAAAATAGATTTTAATAATGCTTCTTCTGTTTTGTTATCATATATTTTTTCTTGATTTTTTGCATATTTTTTCAGATATCTACTGTAATTTGTATTGCTAATATTTTTAAATATTATTTCCTGATAAAAACCTCCTGACGAATTAGTTGTATCAATATATGCTTTTTCATTTGAATTTAATAAATCAGCATATTTGTTAGGATAATTTGTAATAATATTAATGGTATCTTTATTTAATTTAATTTTATAAAGATTATTATTACCTTCTACAAAAGAATATTGAAAATAATAATCTATACCATCAATAAATTTACAATTATAAATAATGGGATAATTAGATAAGATAGTATGTAGTTTGTTTCTATTTAAAGATTTGTTGCTTGTGTCGTATTGTAATTTATATATTTCTGTTATAAGAGTGTCTGTTTTTAATCCTGAATGTTTTTTGTAATATGGAGTAGGATAGTTTTTTGTTGTAATAGCATAAATATAGTCTTTATCAAAATTATTTGATAAAAAATAAACATTTTTAAAATAATTACTTAATTTTTCCTCAAAAACAATATTGCCATTTCTATCAATAATTAATAAATCTTCTTGATTATGATAATACACATAATTGATGTCTTCAGCAATATCCCACAACAATCCCTTTTTAAAATAACTTTTTATTATAGTTAGTTGATTATTCTTGTAATGATAAAAAATTCTTGTATTTATATAATTGTAATATATAGAATCATTTTTGTCTTTTTTATGTGATATGCAGTATGCTAAAGGGTCACTAGTATAATAAAAAATATTTTTATTATAAGATATATATCCAATTCCCCAAGGTCCAAAACATTCAGGAAAATGTTTTTTATCTATCCATTTTTTCTCTTTTTTTGATATTGGAGGAGTAGCAGTATTAAAAACATCTATTGGCTCTAATTTTGTTTTAAATTTATTATCAATTATTTCTGTTATTAAATAGAAGAAATCATTAGATTTTTTTACTACTCCAATCATAAATACATTTTCTTTAATTTCTTTAATTCTGATAAAAACATCATTATATAAAAAATTAGATTTACAACCCAATGCTTTTGTTTGTTTGAAATTTTCTATTTCAAGACTATTAAAATCTAATTCATCTATTACGAGCATATCTTTATTATATAACGTAAGTTTAGTACAACATTTATTTATTCCTAGTAAATAAGAATTAAAATAATAATATGAAGAAAAAGAAGATGTATTACCATAAATCAATGAAATATCAGGATGAGGTCTCATAATAAATTTATCAAAAGAATTACCTAAAATTATTTTATTTTGAGAAAAAACATTAAAAAATAATAATAAACCAAAAATAAATATAATTGATGTTTTCATTGTATTAAAGTATTAAAAAGAGGATGTCTAACAATTATTAAATACCCTCATTTTAAAATTTCATTTTGATTTAATTTGATATTTGCTAAGCTGGTTTACAGTCATAAGCGGCATCATACTCTTCTGGGGCATGATTATTAGCTCCCAAACCTGTAAATTCACCAAACCATGTTCTTTTATAATATGTTACAGATACAGAATTTATTCCTACACATGAAATATGATTATTTTTTTTCCAAAATAATCCGCCACCATTAATTTCATTTAATTTTTCTGATGTTAATACATCAAATTTTTTGCTGTTTAAATTTTCAAATTTTTTCATAATAAATATATTTTTTTAGTAATTAATTTATATTTTTAACAAAAACAAAAAAGTTTTTTATAAATTTCAAAACTTCAAAGATAATAAACATTTTTTTAACTACAAAAATAATTTTGTCTTTTTTTATTTTTTTTTATGTGTTGATTTATGCTTTAAATTAGTACTTTTGGATATAAAAAATTTTTTTGGTTAAACATGCAAAATGCAGGTAAGTTAATAGTTATAATTGGAGTTATACTGGTAATTGTCGGACTTATATTATGGCTTTTTGGCAGCAAGTTTGGATGGTTTGGTAATTTGCCTGGTGATATAAAAATAAAAAAAGAAAATTTTTCTTTTTATTTTCCTATAACTACTATGATTTTGATAAGTATAATTGTAAGTATAATTATATGGCTGATAAGGAAAATTGGAAGTTAAATTACGAATTATGAATTACGAATTACGAATTACGAATTATGAATTATGAATTACGAATTATGAATTACGAATTACGAATTATGAGTTATGTATTTTGTGCTTTGTGCTTTGAACTCGGAACTGGGAACCAAAATTTTTTGTCTTGTTAAAAATATAAATAAATGAAAAAAAATTATATAGTATTACTCTTAATTTTATTATATTCCTGCAATGGTTTTCATAATTTGAAGAGTGTAAAATTTAACGGATTAGCTCAGGGAACATTTTATTCTGTAACTTATTATGAAAAAAACGGAACAAATTATAAAACTCAAATAGATTCAATTTTAAAAAGTTTTGATAAATCAGTATCTATTTATGATTCTATCTCTTTAATATCAAAAATAAATAAAAATGATACAACAGTTGTTTTAGATAATTATTTTATTGAAATATTTAATACAGCAGAGCAAATTTCAAAAAAAACCAATGGTGCTTTTGATATTACTGTTGCTTCTCTTGTCAATGCCTGGGGCTTTGGATTTAAAAATAAATCTGAGATAGACAGTTCTCTCATTGACAGTTTGCTTGAATTTACAGGTTACAAATTAGTAAGTATTAACAAAAACAAAATAATAAAAAAAGATTCTCGCACAATACTTGATTTTAATGCTATTGCAAAGGGATACTCTGTAGATATTATTGGAAAATTTCTGGAATCAAAGGGAATTGAGAATTATCTTATTGATATAGGCGGTGAGGTATTTGCAAAAGGAGAAAAAACAAATAATAAAAAATGGAAAATAGGTATTGAAAAACCTGCTAAAACAAAATTTGACAAACAAAAAATAAAAGCAGAGATAAAATTAGAAAATAAAGCTGTGGCAACATCCGGTAATTACAGAAACTATTATAAAAATAACGGGGAAAGATATTCGCATATTATTAATCCTAAAACAGGATATCCTGTAAAAAATAATCTTATGAGTGCTAGTGTATTTGCTGACAATTGCTTTACTGCGGATGCTTATGCTACTGCTTTTATGGTTATGGGATTGAAAAGGACAAAAAAATTCTTATCAAAAAACAAAGAATTAGAGGCATATCTTATCTATTCTGACAAAAATGGAGATATAAATATCTATACAACAAAAGGAATAAAAAATATTATGTCAGAAAAAAAATAAATATAATCCAAACTGAGCAATTAAGAAATTGCATTCTGTCTTCTAAATTCAGAACAAATAATCCCGGTAGCAACAGCTGCATTTAAAGAATCAATACCTTTTTTATAACTTGTTTCTGATGAAAATGATGGGATATAAATTTTTTCTTTTATAAGAGGCAATAATTTTTTTGAAATGCCATTAGATTCATTTCCAATTATAACTATTCCATTTGCAGCAAATTTTTTGGTATATATATTTTCTCCATTAATACAACTTCCATAAACTATAAGAGCAGAAGAAATTTTTTTAAGAAAATCATACAAATCAGTATAAAATATATTAACTCTTGTTATTGAGCCCATGCTTGCCTGCACAACCTTTGGGTTATAAACATCAACACATTCATTTGAACATATAATATTATTAAATCCAAACCAGTCAGCTATCCTTATTATTGTTCCTAAATTGCCGGGATCTTTTATTTCATCAAGCATTAATGTAAGATGAGAGTTGACCGACTGTATATCAATACTTTGGCAAGGTATTTTTACAACAGCCAATACATTGTCAGGTGTTTTTAAGCAGCTAATACTTTGCAGTTCTTTTTTAGAAACATCTGTAACATTAATTTTTTTATCTTTTAAAATATTGTTGTTTTTTTCTATCCATTGTTTTGTAGCACAAATAATATCAATTTGCCAATCAGAATAAGAATTTAATATTATATCATTTACATTTTTTTTACCTTCAACAACAAACCGATTATAAATTTTTCTATATTTTTTATTTTTTAAAAGTTTTATCTGTTTTATCTGATTATTTGAAAGCATTTTTTAAAATTTTAATTACAAAAAAACCTGTTTGACTTAACAAACAGGTTCAGTATTTGTGAAAAAATATCCTATTCATTTTAACTTGTTAATTTATTCAGCAACAACTTCAAAAGATATATCAACAGTTATATCTTTATACAAATCAACTTTTGCAGTATAAGCGCCTAATTTTTTTATATTTTCAGAGTCCAAAACAATTTTTTTTCTGTCAATTTCTATATCACATTGTTTTTTTATAGCTTCTGCTATCTGAATATTATTAACAGAGCCAAAAATTTTGCCGGAAGTTCCAACTTTAGCGCCTATTTTAATAGAAACATCTTTAAGTGTTTGGACAAGATCCTGGGCTTGTTTTTTTATTTTTTCTTCTTTAAAAGTTTTTTGCTTTAAATCTTCTTTAAGAATCTTTTTATTAGTATCTGTTGCTAAAATAGCTATTTTCTTTGGGATAAGATAATTTCTACCATAGCCATTTTTAACATTAACAACATCATTTTTATATCCTAAATTACGGATATTTTTCTTTAAAATCACTTCCATTATATTTTCTCCTATTTTAATAAATCTCCAACATAAGGTAAAATAGCTAAATGTCTGGCTCTCTTAACAGCAACTGAAACTTTTCTTTGATATTTTAATGATGTTCCAGTAAGTCTTCTTGGCAAAATTTTACCTTGTTCATTTAAAAATCTCATAAGAAAATCAGCATTTTTATAATCTATATATTTTATACCACTTTTCTTAAAACGACAGTATTTTTTCTTTTTAACCTCAACTAAAACCGGAGTTAAATATCTTACATCTTGTGAATTTTGTGCCATTTTATTTTATAATTATTTAATTGTTTTTAAATTTTTTTTATTTACTTTTTTATCATCTTTCTCTTTATCTGTATTAGATTGATTATTTTTTTCTTTGCGTGTCTTTTCAGCAAAAGCAATAGAATGTTTATCCATTTTAACTGTAAGGAAACGTAATATCTTTTCTTCTCTCTTAAGTCCTGATTCTAATTCTGAAACAGTATCGCCCTTGGCTTCAAATTCTATAAGATAATAAAATCCTGTTGCTTTTTTCTTGATTGGATAAGCTAATTTACGCAATCCCCAACTGTCTGTATAAATAATTTTAGATTTTTTTTCTTTAAGAATCTTTTTAAACTTATCTGCTGTTTCTTTTATTTGTTTTTCAGACAAAACCGGGGTCATAATGAAAAGGGTCTCATAGTGATTTAGCATTATTTTATATTTTGAAATTTGTTAATACTCTAATTTTTATAAAAAAATGCAAAGGTAAAAATTTTATTCCAATTTACAAAAAATTTATTTAATCATTTTTTTTAATTATTATTATTTTTAGAATAATGATACAGATAAACAACTGTGGGTTTGTCATATTCTCGCCTTGTAGTTTTTTAGATATCTTTTTATTTTTGTATTTAACCTGAATAATTTATTCAGTATATAAATATTTTATATTTAGTTTGTCAGTTTTTTTAAATATTTCATAAATTTTATTTGAATCGTTTTTTCTAACCAAAAAAGTTATTTTACAAGCGAGTTCAAACTTATGTGATAATTGTTTTATCTTATTGTCTTTAAGAATTTTCATAACATTGTTCATATCTGCATAGTCATAGCATATTTCATAAACATCATTTACTGTTTTTGTAATTATTGTTGCATTATCAAGAGCATTTTTACTTGCAGTTCTAAATGCATTAATCAAACCATGAATGCCTAATTTTATTCCACCAAAATAACGAACAACTACAATTAAAATATTAGTTAAGTCCTTGGAACGTATTTGTCCAAATATTTGTTTACCTGCTGTGCCAGATGGTTCGCCTCCATCACTAATACGATATACTGATTTGTCAAAGCCCAGCTGGTAGGCAAAACAAAGATGCCTTGCATCATGATGTTTATTCTGTAAATTATCTAAATGTTTCTTTACTTCTTTTTCTTTTTTTACAGGAATAGCATAAGAAATAAACCTACTTCCCTGAGCTTTAAATAATCCTTCAGAAATCACATTAATTGTT
>CAZOSY010000014.1:0-23275 GCA_964582565.1 uncultured Bacteroidales bacterium
TAAATCGGGATTTGGTTGAGTTAATGCCGAACGACTGAAACTTGCGAAAATTTATCGGTCAGGCGCCCGACTGATTTTCGCTTCGGTCAGGCGCCCGACTGATAGTTGAAAGCGGTTCGGTATTAAATATGGAAATATTAGTTACCTTTGCAGGTAAATGGTAACTAGATAAACAAGTTACCATGCATTAAAACCAATCCTAAAAACAGAATGATTAGACTGAAAATATAAAGTTAGATTTATTAAGTTTTGTTAAAAAAATAATGAGCACATCGGACGTTAAAATATATCAATCACAAGACGGGCAGACTGAAGTACAAGTAAAGTTTGAAAATGAAACTGTTTGGCTATCACAAAAACAAATGTCTCAATTATTTGATAAAGATACTGATACAGTTGGACTTCATTTAAAAAATATTTACAAGTCAGAAGAATTAGATGAGTTTTCAACTACCGAGGAATCTTCGGTAGTTCAACTTGAGGGGAAACGAAATGTAAAACGGAAAATAAAACTTTACAATCTTGATGCTATTATTTCTGTTGGATATAGGGTAAACTCAAAGCGTGGTATTCAATTTAGAATTTGGGCGAATAAAATATTAAAGGAATACCTTATAAAAGGTTATGCACTTAATGAGAGAAAACTAAATGAACATAATGAACAACTAAAAGAACTTCAAAACTCTGTTAAAATACTTGGACATGCTTCGACCTTTAAGACTCTATCAAATGATGAAAGCACCGGATTATTGAAAATAATATCTGATTATGCTTATGCTTTAGATATTTTAGACCAGTATGATTACAAGAGTTTACAAATAAGTAATACGTCTGGGAAAGAGACATATCAATTGACTTATATTGAAGCAATGAATCAAATTTCGTTGGCTAAAAAAGTACACGGAAACAGTGATCTATTTGGGCACGAGAAGGACAAATCATTTCAAAGTTCAATTGCAACAATATACCAGACTTTTGGCAGAATTGATTTGTATCCCAGCATTGAAGAAAAGGCAGCGAACCTGTTATACTTTATAACAAAGAATCATTCGTTTTCAGACGGGAACAAACGAATTGCGGCCTTCTTGTTTCTATATTTCTTGGAACGAAATGGAATCCTGTTTGATAAAAATGGGAATAAAAGAATTGCCGACAATACATTAGTCGCATTGACATTAATGATTGCAGTTAGCAAACCCGAAGAAAAAGACACAATGACAAAAGTGATAGTGAATCTTATAAACAAGAATAACTAACGCATGGTAACAATGTATATAAAAAATAAGCGACATAGCAGTAGTATCAAGGCTTGTACCCCGTTTGAACATTCTTGTAAGTTGAAAGATTTGTGCTTAGAAATCGCTTACTTTCCATATACTTAACGTCAGAATGTCTAAAAACCCAAAATCTAAATGATATTAAAAAACAGGAAACTTATGAACAATCAACGGTTTTAGGAGCAAAATATTTGTTTATGTCAATGTTTTCAGTTAGTTTTGTTGCATGAAATTCATAAAAGGATAAAACAGGACACAATCTTTTCTTTTCCCTGTATCTTTGGAGCAGTCTATAGACCAAGATAATGAAGTTAGAGTAATAGACCTTTTGTAAAAAGTCTGTCATTAAAAGAGTATGGATTAGACATGGACTTTATTAAAAATGGTTGCTCTGCATATCATCCTGCTGATTTACTCAAACTGTTTATCTATGGTTATTTAAACAGGATACGTTCTTCAAGAGATTTGGAAAAAGAAAGCATCAGTCGGGCGCCTGACCGAAACGCAACATAGAAGTGATGTGGCTTCTAATACGAAAACAAATAATATTTTCTCATATTGTCTTCCGAATAACGTCATCCTGAACTCGTTTCAGGGTTATTTCGGAATCTGATTATCAAGTTATTATAGATTCTGAAACAATATTGAAACAAGTTCAACATAAAGTTCAGAATGACAAAAAGTATTGTTTTCGTGCAAACACTAATTATATACCGGCAAAAACGAATAATTTTTAGAATAATACATCATTTGTTCAGTAAAATTTTTGGGATATATAATTTTAACATCTGTAATTTCATTATTTTTGAAAACAGGTATTAATTGTGGATTTATGAATATGCTATAAGGAGCTATATTTAATTTTTTCCAACGTTTTTTTACTTCTTTCTGTAAATCAATATCCGGTTTAACGCCATAATTTTCTACCAAATTTTTACCTGCCTGATAATCTCCTTCTGACTTTATACGTTGAACTTCGTGTAATAACAGCCCAAATATTTTCCTTAATTTTTTATAATCATTTATAACAAAATATGTTTTATTATTTTTTATAATTTTAGTAATGATTTTTTCTTTAAGTCCTTTTTCAAAAGCCCATTTAGCAATAATCTGGCGGTTACGCATATGAGATTCTTCTATATTTTTGCCTGTTTCAAGTTTTACAAGTTGTGTCATTAATCCATTTCTTATATATCCGGAATATTCTGTTTTTCCCACATCTATTGTTGGCATAATTCCTATATCAATAAGTTTGGGATCTAATATATAATAAAGAGCCATAAGGTCTGCTCTTGCTTCTTCCAGAGTAGAAGCATAGTTTTTTAATGTTTCATTTGGCTCGGCAACATTTTTTTTTAGTTGTCCTGAGCCATGACCTATTATCTCATGCAAATTTGTGTGTATATTACCTGCCATAGCCCCGTATTTTTTTGATAGTTTTACTTCCTTTTCTGAAAAAGCAAATTCTTCAATAGCACCACTATTTTTAGCAACCTGCTCATAAGCATCAACGATATTTTTTAATGTTACAGATTTAGAACCATATTTTTTTCTAATCCATTCTGCATTAGGCAGGTTTATCCCAACAGGAGTTGACGGAGAACAATCTCCTGATTCAATGACAACATTAATAGCTTTGGCAGTAACACCTGTTACTTTTTTCTTTTTATATTCATCATTTATCGGTGCATTATCCTCAAACCATTGGGCATATTTGCTGATTAATTCTGCTTTTTTTGTTGTTTCTGTATCACGAATAGAGACAACAGATTCAAAAGTTCCTCTTTTGCCCAAAGCATCGCCATAGACCTCAATAAAACCATTTACAACATCAATAAACGACTCAGTATCTTTTAACCATAAGATATTATATTGGTCAAAGGTCTTAAGATTTCCTGTTTCATAAAATTCAATGAGTTTTAATAAAGCATTTTTTTGTGAATTATTTTCTGCAAAAGTTACAGATTTTTTAAGCCAGTAAACAATTTTTTTTATTGCTTGTGCATACATTCCATTAATTTTCCAGACCTTTTCTTCAATTTTGCCATCTTTTTTTATCATTTTAGAATTTAATCCATAAGATACAGGATTGGTATTTCGTTTTTTATCTGCATTGGACAGATTACTATAATATTTCTCAACTTGTTTTTGTGTTATGTTTTCATAAAAGTTATTAGCAGAATTTTTTATTATATCACAGCTAGGGTCAAGAACAACTCTTTTTTTATCAATATCAGGATTAAAAATAATTTGGATTAAATCATCAGTAGATTTATTTTTCAGGACTGGAAAATTGTTTTTATTTGAATTTTTTATAAGTTCAATAAAATATTCTTTTGTAAATTCAGGTAATATTTTATCCATTGAACAATGATGGTGTATTCCGTTAGATGCCCATATTCTTTGGGTATATAATAAAAATTTCTTAAATTTTTGTGTGTTTCTGTTTCCTTTATATGTATCTATGATATTTTCAAGAGTTTTTCTTATCAGGAGGTTATATTTATAATTTTGGTCCCAAATTATATCTCTGCCACACAGAGCTGCCTGATAAAGATAATAGAGCATTTTTTTTTGTTTGACAGACAGTTTTTCAAATCCGGGTATTTTATATCTTAATACTCTTATATCAGCAAATTGTTCAGAAAAATATTTAAAATCTTTATCTGTGTTGCTGTTATCTGATTTATTATAATTTATGTTAAATAAAAAATTCATTATATATAATTTTATATGTTAATTACATGCTAGCTAATAGATTAATTTCAAATTATAAGCATCAATTTAGTAAAGTTTACCATGTTAAATCATTTTTATTTAACATGGCGATTTTATGAACTTAATGAGTAAATAATATATAATTTTTCCCTAACTTTGCATTATGGACAAATTATATATATCCATATTAATATTATTAACTATATTTTAGAACAAAAATAATTTTTTTTTTGATATAATTCCTAAAAAAAATGAAGTAATAAATGAGCAGGATGATTGTAAAAAAAAATAAAAAAATTATCAAAATGAAAAACTTTGTAAAATATGGTTTACTTATTTTATCTACGGGAATAATTCTTAGTGGTTGCAGCACGGGTAGATTTTTCAATAATAAGAGAGAAGAAAAAAGCCCTTACAAAGAAGTTAGCAAGAGAGATAAAAAAAGTCCTTATAAAGAAGTTCATAATAAAAAAGGTGAAATAAAAAGCCCTTACAAAGAAGTTGTTAAGTTAATTAAAAAAAAAGGAGATAAAGGAGGAGATTTGCAAAAGTTGTATTTTAATAAAAACGGGGTAAACTATGAACTATTCTTCTTTAATTTGACAAGAGATTTAAACATAATTATTTATAAAAATAAATATTATGAACGTTTTCAGGATGATAATATTGACGGAATTAAAAACAGAAATAAGGACTATTATGCTTTTGGTATTAGAGGCAAGGAAAAAATTACAGAAAGCTCTAAAATGACAGATAAAAAATTTCAGGAAATAAGTAAAAAATACGATTCTTTAATGATTAATATACCAAAATGGTATGAGGAATTAGAACAAATTAATAAAGAATCAAAAAATATTCCTGATAAAGAATTAAATCCTTTAGAAAAATATGTTTTGCAAGACAAACAACTTTATAAAGATTTTAGAGAATTTATTAAAGAACGAGGGAAAAAATCTTTTTTTACAGGTGGAGGACAGAAATATTATTATTCTTCTGGCTGGAATTATAGACAGGATAGAGCTTTTTGGATTTATAATGCGAATTATACTGTTTATAATGATTCATCTAATGTTGAAAAGAAAAATTTTCAAGTAGAAAAAACAGAGCATAGAGAGAAAATAACATCCTTTTATGATCAAGGGGCTAATGGATTAAATAATGAAGAAAATGATATTGTAATTTATACTTATATAAGTAAAAAATCTGAAATAAAAAAACAAGTTCCTCATCAAATTTTTTCAAGTTTCACTCCTGAAAAACAAGATGAAATAAAAGAAGAATATGAAACTTTTATCAAAGAAATAATGCATCAGGCAAATTGGAAAAATTATTAAAACTTAAACCTAACCTGGACAAGCCACAACCAAACAGGTTATACGTTAAATTGACCTAATTTTTAATTGACCTAAAAAATGACCAATTACCCAATGTCTAATTGGTCATTAGTCTGCTTGAGGTGGATGAAAAATTGAAAAGTAAAAAATGGTTATATTGTTAAATTTAACAATAATTTTCAAAAATTTTACAAAAATATGAAAAAATCTAATGAACATACGCTTAAACAAGTTATTGATGAGTTAATTAAGTCCTATAATCTTGATGACAAGTTAAAAGAGACCAATCTTACTGACTGTTGGGGAAAAATTGTCGGTAAAATGATAGCAAAACATACAAACAACTTATTTTTACATAAAAAAATTCTGTATGTTAAATTAGATTCTGCTGCTCTTAGAAATGAATTATCTTTTTCAAAACAAAAAATTATTAAACTGATAAATAAGGAAGTTAAAGAAGATATTATTGAGCAAATAGTATTTGAATAAATAGAATATTGGTTTAAAAAGGATTAAAATCCTAAATTTGCCCCACAAGAGATAATATTATGACATCCTCTGAAAAATTCAGGGCTGTGTTTAATGGTGCCTTTATCTGCAATATTATTAGAGATATATTCTAAAAATATAAAGCCATCATTAATTACTTTATAATTTATTTTAACAGAATATGTCTCATTATCCCATATTGTATTTTCCATAAATGGCAGACCTAAAGTACTTAACCCATTCATGTTTTCATAATCATAATCATTACCATGTTGAGCATGAATGTATGACAAATCTATGTGTAATGCTTTAGCAGGTTTCAGTTTTATACAAAAATATATTTCCTGTGAATTGTCTCTTAAATAATGTCCAAGATTAAAATTATTGGTCTCAAAAGTTGTTGTAGAAATAAGATGTTGATATGTAAGAGGATTTGTTCTTGTATATTCAGATATAAAAGATACATTTTGAATAATATTGCTTAAACAAAAGCCAAATTTACCGCTAACAAAATTAGATTGTTTGTCAGAATCCCACATTCTGCCAATACTTATTTCATCAACAAAAAAGGAAGTATATAAATGAAGATGTTTTATTTGTCTTGAGCTAATATTAAGAAACATTTGTGCATTTTGACCTGTTCTGTTATCAGTTGAGTTTAAAGTATGGTCAACGGATTTGTAAAATAAAAAAGGTATAAGATAAGCAGGGTGAACTCCAATATCACTATAAACAATTGAATTTCCAACAGAGATATTAAATTTTTTAAAAGGTATAAATGTAAACATATTAGCAGCAATATATTTATTATGGAATACGGTTCTTATGCCATTGCCATAGTTATAAGTTCTGTTACTATCAACAACTTCTGATACGAGCCAACCATGAACATAGTTAAAGTCAAACCATTTTACAGGATTGATATTTAGTTTTATATGAGCAAAAGAAGGCGTTCTGCCTGAAAAGATGTTTGAGCCATTATAATTATCTCCCCACGCAAAATGGTCTTTTACCAAACCAATAGAACCCCATTTCCATGAATATGTTATTCCGCCTCTCATTTCACTGTAATCGCCACCACCTTTCCCGTCTCCTTTATATACAGCACCTGTTTTTTGTGTAAAAAAGTCAGTTGTTTCAAGCATTTCCTGCTCATGATTATCTCTAAGATTAGCATAAAATCCCCAATGCTTTCCTATATAAGCAAAAGCTTCTGCTCCATTCCAACGATGATAAATAGTTTTTTTATCATTTATGAAATAATTAATACCCAAAATTGGGTTAACAGAAAATGTAAATAATGAGTCCTTATAATAGAATAAATCTAATCGCTTATCAGAATTGTCTTTTTTATTTTTATCAAATACTTTTTTAAAATAATAATCTGTTACTTTTTTATCATCAATTTCTTTTATAAAATTTTTTAAATAAAAGTTCAGTTCTTTTTTTTGACGATTATTTAATAGTCCTTCTTTTTCTTGAATTTTCTTTAATTTTGATGCAATAAGTTTTCTTGAATAAGGTTTTATAGCAGAGTTAATTGTGATAATCTGCATATTTGCCATCTCTTCCAGAAATTCATAAATATTGGAGTTGCTTATATGCTGATATACAATTTGTGTAAAAGCAAATTGTATGTTTAAAAAGAATATTAATAAGATAAATAATTTTTTCATTTTTCAAAATTACAAAATTTAAATTAAACAGTTTTGTTATAAAATTGTTTTATATTTTCAACAACATATTCTATCTGTTCTTTTTTTATTTCAGGATATACTGGCAAGCTTAACAGTTGTTTTTCATATTTGCTTGCCACAGGAAAATCTTTTGGCTTATGTCCTAAATATTTGTAAGCAATCAAATTAGGCAAAGCTATTGGATAATGAATACTTGTTGCTATTCCTTTGGACTGTAAAAATTTTTGTAACTCTTCTCTTTGTTTAACCCTGACAACATAAAGATGATAAACATGTTTGGCATTGTTGTTCACCTTAGGACAAATTACTTGCCAGACATCTTTAAGCAGTTCATTGTATGTATCAGCAACTTTTCTTCTTTTTTCTATCCACTTTCTTAAATATTTTAATTTAACATTAAGAATTGCACCTTGAATACCGTCCATTCTACTATTTATACCTTGTATTTCGTGATTATATTTTGATATTCTGCCATGATTAGCATACATTTTTATTTTTTTTGCCAAAGAGTCATCGTTTGTTATTATAGCACCTGCATCGCCATAAGCACCAAGATTTTTGCCGGGATAAAAACTAAAAGCTCCAATATTTCCGAGAGTTCCTACTCTTCTCCATTTTGAATTGTTATCGTTTGAGCCAAGATACAGATATTCAGCAAAATGTGCCTGAGCACAATCTTCCACTATAAACAGATGATATTTTTTTGCTAATTTAATAATAGGATTCATATCAGCCGGTTGTCCGTAAAGGTGAACAGGAATTATAGCTTTTGTCTTATCTGTAATTTTTTCTTCAATTTTATTTACATCAATATTATATGTTTCAGGGTTGCAATCTACAAATACAACATCAGCTCCAGTTCCTGATATTGCTTCGGATGTAGCTATAAAAGTATTTGCTGCTGTTATAACCTGATCTCCTTGCCCTATTTTTAAAATTTTCAGAGCTATGAATATTGCATCTGTTCCACTGGCAACGCCAATACAATATTTTGCATTAAATTTTTTTGCGAAATTTTTTTCAAATTCTTCAACATATTTACCTTTGATAAAAGCTGTGTCTGATAACACATTTTGAATGGCATTATCAATTTCGGACTTAATAGAAAGATATTGCGTTTTTAAATCTACAAATGGAATTTGCATGTTTTTAGATATTTCTTAATTTTTTTGCAGGATTACCGGCATATATTCCCGATTCTGATATATCTTTTGTTACTACTGAGCCAGCACCAATTACAACATTGTTGCATATTGTTACAGGCAGAATAGTTGCATTAGTGCCTATTGAAACATTATTTCCGATTTTTGTTCGTTTCCAGAGATTTTTGTTTCCCTGAGCCGGACCTCCTTTTTCAAACAAATCATTTATAAACATTGCTCCATGAGAGATAAAACAATGATTTCCTATTTCAACAAGTTCACAAACAAAACTGTGTGATTGGATTTTACAATCAGAGCCAATAGTTACATTTTTTTGTATTTCTACAAAAGGACCTACAAAAGTATTGTCTCCTATTTTGCATCCATATAAATTTACAGGTTCTACGACTACAACATTTTTACCGAAATTTACATTCTTGATTCTTATTTCCTTTTTGATAAAAAACATAACTGATGATTTTTGTAGATATTTATAAAATTTGTATTAAAAATGTTTAAAAATCAAAAAACTGTATAATAATTCATATTTGCAAGCACAAATTAGTATAGCATAAAAAATGTTTCTTTTTTCTATTACTTATTATTTTTATGACCGAGTTTACATTCTGTATGGTGAAATTGTAAAAATACTTCTTGTTTTGTTTCAATTGACTGATAAATAGCGAGAATCAGTTCAAGACTTTTTCTGCCTTCTAATCCATCTATTAACTGATGTTTACGATTTGATATACAATCTATAACATGTTCATAATATGCTTTATGTCCAAAACCATAAACATTAGGAGGGTTAACAGAATATTCTTTGATAACCTCATCATCTTCCTGTGTTTTATCTGTAAAGTTCCATATTTTTATTTCATTAACAGCAAATCCGCCAATTTCAACAGAACCTTTTTCTCCGAGTATTGATATAGAGCCCTCTAAGTCCTTTGGCCTTGTGGCAGTAGTGGCTTCTATAATACCGAGGGCTTTATTTCTAAATTTCAATATTACTACAGCAGTATCTTCTGCTTCTGTATTTACAAGAGCGGTCGTGCTTTTTGCAAATACACTTTCTACTTCTCCCATCATCCACCTGAGCAAATCAATATGATGACTTGCCTGATTTGTTAATACACCTCCATCATAAGCCCATGTTCCTCTCCATTTGTCATGGTCATAATATTCTTGTTTTCTGCACCATCTAACACGGACAGTACCAAGTACTAATTTGCCAAATTTTTTGTTTTCTATTGCTTGTCTAAGTTTTATAACAGGAAGGTTAAATCTGTTTTGTTTTATAACAAACAGTTTAATATCATTTTTATCACAGGCATTAATCATATCATCTGCACTATCAATAGTAAGAGCCATTGGCTTTTCTACAATAATATGTTTTTTATATTTGGCTAAATTGATTACTTGTTCTGCATGGAGACCACTCGGAGTTAAAATTGATACAACATCTATTTCTTCATTTTGCATCATTTCATCCATATCAGTATAGTATGGAACATTAAACTTTTCTCCAATTATTTTTGCTTTTTCTTTTTGTATATCACATACTGCTGAAAGTTTTGCATTATTTATTTGATTATTACCTAATAGTTCCGAATGTCTTTTAGCTATTCGTCCACATCCAACCAGAGCAAACTTAAACATTAATTGTCCTCCTGTATTTTTAACTTTACAATTTAATAAAAAATTTTTACAAAGATAATTTTATTTTAATATTATTCTTATCTGATAGCAAAAAACCATACTCTTTTTGGTTTAAAACTTTGGAAAATTTTTTAAAGGCAATGTAAAATATTGTTTCTGGCTTGTCCAGGATAGGTAAAAAAGTGAGTAATTAATCAGGTTAAAATATATTTTTAGAATATCCTTTCATTATTCCTCTGCTGGATTTGGATATGAATAGTAATATTTCATCGCGTTCGGAAGTAGCAGGCATTTCTGCTTCAATAATAGAAGCTGCTTGACTGACATTGTATCCTTTTAAGTAGATTATTCTATATATATTTTGTATTTCTTTAATTTTTTCAGGAGTAAATCCTCTTCTTCGTAGTCCTATTGAATTGATTCCAACATAAGATAAAGGTTCTCTTGCTGCTTTGGTATAAGGAGGAACGTCTTTTCTTACTAACGAACCTCCTGATATCATTACGTGTTCTCCAATGTTTACAAATTGATGAACAGCTGATAATCCACCTACTATTGCATAATCATCAATTTTAATGTGTCCTGCCAAAGTAGCTGCATTTGCTAATATACAGTTATTCCCTATAATACAATCATGTGCTATATGAGTATAAGCCATTAACAGGGTATTGTTACCTATAATTGTTTCATAGTTTGCTTTAGTTCCTCTGTTAATTGTTACAAATTCACGGATAGTTACATTATCTTTAATTATCACAGTAGTTTCTTCGCCATCAAATTTTAAATCTTGAGGAATAGCAGAGATGACAGCACTTGGAAATATTTTACAATTTTTTCCTATACGAGCACCTTCCATGATAGTTACATTTGGTCCTATCCAGGTTCCTTCACCTATTTCTACATTTTTATCAATAGAAACAAATGGTTCAATAACTACATTATTGGCAATTTTTGCTTGTGGATGTACGTAAGCTAATGGTTGATTCATTTAATTATTTTTTAATTTTTCTTATTTGAGCTAATAGTTCTGCTTCCATAACAATTTTATTTCCTACGTATGCAATACCTTTCATTTGGCATATACCTCTTCTTATAGGAGATAACATATCTAATCTAAATATTAATGTATCACCGGGAATAACTTTTTGTCTAAATCTAACATCGTCTATTTTAAGAAAGTATGTGGTATAATTTTCAGGGTCAGGAACAAAGCTAAGGGCTAAAACTCCTCCTGTTTGTGCCATAGCCTCAATTTGTAATACGCCAGGCATAACTGGTTCGTCAGGGAAATGTCCTATAAAAAAATTTTCATTCATAGTAACATTTTTTAGTCCTATTACATGTTTGTTGCTCATTTCAAGAATTTTATCTATTAATAAGAAAGGGGGACGATGTGGAAGAATTTTTCTGATTTTATTTATATCATATAAAGGAGGAATATTAGGATTAAATATAGGAACGTTCCCTCTTTTTTTTACTTTTATAATATATTGTCTTATTAATTTAGCAAATTGAATATTTGAGTAATGTCCTGGACGATTAGCAATAATATGTGCTTTAATTGGATTTCCTAATAAAGCAATATCTCCTAACAAATCCAATAATTTATGACGTGCCGGTTCATTTGGAAATTTTAATTTAAGATTATTAAGAATTCCTTTTTCAGGGACTTCTACTTTTGGTCTGTTAAATACTTTTGCAAGTTGTTCAAGTTTTTTATGTGTTATAGATTTATCAACAAATATAATAGCATTATTAAGATTTCCACCTTTAATTAAGTTATTATCTAATAGTTTTTCCAATTCGTGTAGGAAAGCGAAAGTTCTGGATGGAGCAATTTCTTTTTCAAAATCTTTTATTCTGTTAAGTGATGCATTTTGTGTGCCTAACACCTCTGTTTTATAATCTATCATTACAGAGAGTTTGAATTCATCGTTAGGTATAGCAATGATTTCAATATTTTTATCAGGATTTTTATAAATTATATTTTTATCTATCTCTAAATATTTTTTTTCTGCTTCTTGTTCAATGATTCCTGCTTTTAAGAGAGCTTTAACAAATTGTTCTGAACTACCATCCATAATAGGCGTTTCAGAGTCATTAATTTCAATAAGTATATTATCAATGCCCAATCCTATTATGGCAGCAAGAGAATGCTCTATTGTTTGAATTTGAATACCATTTTGTTCTATATTAGTGCCTCTTGGAGTATATGTTACATTGTCAATATCAGCTTTTATAACAGGATGTCCTTGTATATCAATTCGTTTAAATTTGTATCCATAATTTGATGGGGCTGGTTTAAAGGTTAAAGTAACTTTTTTCCCGGAATGCAGGCCTGTCCCTGATATACTGACAGTAGAACCTATAGTTTTTTGTTTTTCCATTGTAGATTTACAATATTAACAATCATTATTTTATATAAAAAAACAAAGTTATTAAAAAAAATGTTTAGAATTTGTAAAAAAATAAGCTATTTATTTTGACTCGTTCTTTTATCATTTTTTTCTAATTCGGTAATTCTTTTTTCTATATCATATAATTTACGGAAGTGGATATATGATTTCTTGTATTTACTGGATTTAAAAGCTGGTGAGCCCATAACTTTTTCATTTTTTTTTAAGTTAGACATAATCCCTGATTGGGCAGCTATTTTAACATTATCAGCAATGGTCAGATGTCCTGAAATACCTACTTGTCCTCCAATCATACAATTTTTCCCAATTTTTGTAGACCCTGATATTCCTGTTTGTGCAGCAATTACAGTATTTTCACCTATTTCAACATTATGAGCAATTTGTATTAAATTGTCTAATTTTACTCCTTTATGAATAATTGTAGCATTTAATGTTGCTCTGTCAATAGTTGTATTTGCTCCTATTTCAACATTATCTTCAATAATTACATTTCCAATCTGATCTATTTTTTTATATTTACTATCAGTTTGCGGGGCAAATCCAAATCCATCAGCACCGATTACTACACCTGCATGTATAATACAATCTTTGCCAATTATATTATCCGAATATATTTTAACTCCTGCAAATATAATAGTGTTGTCATCAATGCTTACGTTATCGCCAATATATGAATTAGGGTAAATCTTAACATTTTTGCCTATTGAGACATTTTCTCCTATAAAAGTAAATTCTCCAATATAGACATCTTTTCCAACTTTTGCATTTTCAGATATAAATGCATTTTTAGAAATACCTTTTTTATCAGATTTTATTTGATTATATATTTCCAAAAATTTTGAAAAAGAAAAGTAAGAATCTTTAACTTTTATTAATGTAGTCGAAATGGGCTTTTGGGGAATAAAATTTTCATTAACGAGAACAATAGATGCTTTAGTTGTGTATATATATTTAGCATACAAAGGATTTGAAAGAAAAGAAAGAGACCCCTTAATACCTTGTTCAATTTTTGCTAATTTACAAATTGATACATCCGGATTGCCTTGTATATGTCCATCTAATATTTCTGCTATTTGCCTGGCTGTAAATTCCATTTATCTTATAATAATTTATAAAAAATGCAATAATACTAATATTTAAAAAAAATAACAATTTTAATTTCAAATAAATTTTGATTCTATTCTAAAAAAAAGGTGGATATTCGGTATATCCTTAAGATTCCTCATTCTGTAGAGTTTACACTGAACGTAGTGAATGTGCTAAATTCGGAATGACAACTCCGTTATGTTGGTAGTGTTGGGGTAAGGACGCGTTTTACGTGTCCTTACCCCAACACTGAACTCTAAATAATACTATCATTCCGATTCGCCTGAGGCGGAGAGGAATCTCATAATATTTAGAAACGACTTTATCTGAATTTTTAAATTTAGTCGGACACTATTGATAAATTTTATTATTTAACCATTATCAACTGCACATTGCTTTGGATAACACAAAAAATATTTAGTAACAATTTTTGAAAGCACAGATACATTTAATTGGTCTGAAGCATAAGCAATGTCAGTTATATCACCATTTTTATAAAGAATATTTATTTTATCACTTTGAGTATTATAAGCATTGTTAGTAATTTTTTCTAAAAACACAAAATAATTGATTTCCTGCTCATTTAATTTTAGAATATCTTGTGTATGTTTTTTAATTTTATTTACATATTTTTTTTCAAAAGGATGATTTTGCATTTCTACTCTAAACAAATTACGATTTATAAGATTTTTGCAAAGAGACGAAAGTATTTTATCCTTATGTTTTATCCAAATCTTTATTGATGTAAGTATGTCAAAATCATCAAGTTGCGAAAAACTATCAAGTAAAGATTCGTTGTTTGTAAAATCATTTTTATTAAATTTATTATATAAAAAAATTTTTAGAGCAGGTGTTACAAATAATGTTTCTTTTTTTTCCGCAATATATTTAGCTCTTTTTAATATTTTTGTCAGTAAAAATTCAGCAGAAAGCACTGTCTTATGTAAATATACCTGCCAATACATAAACCTACGTGCAATGATGAAATGTTCAATTGAATAGATACCTTTTGATTCAATAACTAAATTATCATCAGCAATATCAAGCATTTTTATTATTCTATCGCTACCAATAAGTCCTTCTGAAATGCCGGTATAAAAACTGTCTCGTCTTAAATAGTCAAGCCGATCCATATCAAGTTGGCTTGATATAAGTTGATGCAGAAATTTTTTATGATAATTATTTTTAAAAATACTTATTGCCAATGACAGTTTACCTTTAAATATTTTGTTGAGTTTATCCATAAATAACTCTGATAAATCTTCATGGGTAATATCAAAGACAATACAATTTTCAAGTGTATGGGAGAAAGGACCATGTCCTATATCGTGGAGCAATATTGCTATAGATGATGCCAGGGACTCTTCACTTGTTATTTTATGACCTTTTGAACGCAATACCTCAATAGCACGAGTCATAAGATACATTGTGCCAATAGAATGCTGAAAACGAGTGTGTAAAGCACCTGGATATACAAGATGGCTTAGTCCTAACTGTTTTATTCTTCTTAATCGTTGAAAATACGGATGTTCAATTATATTAAAAATTATTTCATCTGTAATATTTATAAATCCATATACTGGGTCATTAAATATTTTTTTTTTGTTTGATAAAATACTATTCATTTATTATCGTTAATTTTGGAGTTAAATTTATTTTTAATAAGAACAAATTTCAATATTACAATATTTTTATGATATATCATAAATATTTTTAAATTATGGAAAAGATTAATATTTTGTGGGTTGATGATGAAATAGATTTACTGAAGCCACATATTATTTTTTTAGAAGAAAAAGGTTATACTGTTTCTACTGTTAAAAGTGGAGATGAAGCATTGGATGTGCTTGATAATCAGTATTTTGATATTGTTTTTTTAGATGAAAATATGCCTGGCTTATCAGGATTAGATACGCTTGGACTTATAAAAAGCAAATATTTAAGTTTACCTGTGGTAATGATTACAAAGAGTGAAGAAGAGACGATAATGGATCAGGCAATAGGGTCTAATATTTCTGATTATCTTATAAAGCCGCTTAATCCTAATCAAATATTATTATGTTTAAAGAAAATTCTTGAAAATAAAGAGCTTATAAGCCAGAAAACAACATTATCTTATCAACAGGAATTTTTAAACATAGGAAATGTTATTAGAGGAAATCTGACTTATAAAGAGTGGATAGACATTTATAAAAAATTTGTCTTTTGGGAATTAGAACTTGAAAAGGCAGAAGATCAAGGAATGGTAGAGATTTTAAATATGCAAAAAAAAGAAGCAAATCATTTATTTTCAAAATTTATACAGGAAAATTATTTAAACTGGTTGAAAGATGATTCTAAAAATAATCCTATACTTTCTCATATACTTTTTAAGGAAAAGATACTTGATTCATTGTCTGACAACAGTTGTACTTTTGTTATTGTGATTGATAATTTCAGATATGACCAGTGGAAATCCGTTCAACCTATTATTGAAGAATATTATAGAACAGACAAAGATGATATTTATTACAGCATATTGCCAACAGCAACACAATATGCCAGAAATGCTTTGTTTGCAGGACTTATGCCTTCGGTCATACAAAAAAAATATCCACAATACTGGATAGATGAAGATGAGCAAGTATCAAAAAATAAATTTGAAAAAGAATTACTTCATGAACAACTTAAACGGTTTAATAAAAATATTAAATTTTCTTATACAAAAATCCTTAATCTTGACCAAGGAAAAAAAACCGTTGGAAATCTTTCTAATTTATTAAGTAATAATTTAAATGTTGTTGTTTATAATTTTGTTGATATGATATCTCATGCAAGAACAGAAATGGAGATTATAAAAGAACTTGCTAATGATGAGACTGCTTACAGATCTTTAACAGTATCATGGTTTGAACATTCTCCTTTGTTTGATATTATTAAATTTTTATCAGACAAAAAAGTTGATATTATTATTACAACTGACCATGGGACAATAAGGTCTGTCAATCCTATTAAAATTATAGGTGATAAAAACACAAATACAAATCTTAGATATAAATGTGGTAGAATTCTTAAATATAATAAAAAAGAAGTTTTTGAAGTAATAAATCCGGAAAATGCTTTTTTGCCAAAAACAAATATTTCAACTTCTTATATATTCTGTAAAGAAGATAGCTTCTTCGTTTATCCCAATAATTATAACTATTATATGAACTATTATAAAGACACTTTTCAACATGGCGGAATATCTATGGAAGAAATGTTAATTCCTGTTATAAAATTAAAAGCAAAATAATAAAACAGAAAACGAAAATCAATCAGGTGACTGCCTGACCAAAATGAAATACATATTAAAAACAAAGTACAAAGAACATTAAAAATTCATTAATGAATAAAAGTATAGTTTGTAAAACAATAAAAGATTTTGATGATGCAGCAAAGATTGTTTTAAATAATTTTAAAGAAAAAAAATTTTTTGCTATTTATGGCAATATGGGAGCAGGGAAGACACTTTTTATAAAATTTCTTTGCAAAAATCTTGGTACAAAAGATATTGTTACCAGCCCAACTTTTTCTATTGTAAATGAATATAAACGATTAAATAGTGATAGTATTTATCATTTTGATTTTTTTCGTATAAATAAATTAGAAGAGGTTTATGATATTGGATATGAAGATTATTTTTTTAGCAATGCATATTGTTTTATTGAATGGCCTGAAAAAGTAGAGACACTTCTGCCAAAAAATACTGTTAAGATAATAATTGAAAAAGTTAAAAATAATTTGTCTGATGATGACAGAATTATTAAATTTTAGGTGTTTATTAAAATATATAAAATGAAAAATAAAGTAGTTATAATAACAGGAGCATCATCCGGCATAGGAAAGGCACTATCAGAAGAATATGCTAAAATTGGTGCAAAAACAGTTATGGCTTCAAGAAATTATAAGAAATTAGAAGATATTTCTTATAATTTAAAAAATAAAGGAGCTGACATATTGCTTGTCCAAACAGATGTAAGCATTGAAGCTGACTGCAAAAATCTTATTGATAAGACCGTTGAAAAATACGGGACAATAGATATTTTAATTAATAATGCCGGTATTTCTATGCGTGCATTATTTAAGGATTTGGATTTAATTGTAATAAAAAGATTAATGGATGTCAATTTTTGGGGAACAGTATATTGCACAAAGTATGCATTGCCTTATTTATTAAAAAACAAAGGTTCTGTTGTGGGCATATCTTCAATAGCTGGATTTAAAGGATTGCCCGGGCGGACAGGATATTCTGCATCTAAATTTGCAATGAATGGATTTTTAGAGACCCTGAGAATAGAAAATTTAAAAACAGGACTGAATGTGTTAATTGCAGCTCCGGGATTTACAGAGACAAATGTAAGAAAATCAGCTCTTACTGCTGATGGCTCAAGCCAGGAAGAAACGCCAAGAGAAGAGGGACAAATGATGTCTGCAAAACGAGTTGCTCTTCATATAATAAAAGCTGTAAAAAAACACAGACATACGCTTATTTTCACTCCAATGGGCAAGTTAGAAGTGCTTGTTAATAAATTTTTCCCCAAATTAGTAGATAAGCTATCGTATAAATATATGGCAAAAGAGCCGGATTCCCCTTTTAAATAATTCTGGAACAAGTTCAAACGTTGGGGATTAAAAACAATAAGCATTTTTCACATCTCATTACATTCATAGATATGATATATGGTCAATAATTATAAGAGCAACTTTTCCAAAGTTAAAACTTTGGAAAAGTTTCTAATACATTAGTAAGACCTGTTTACCGCATAACAGATTATTGTTTATCAGACCTGATTTTACAGCTTTACCAACTTAATATGGCTCCTGCGGTCTTTTGTTTCCAAAATGCAGTAATAAATGCCGGAAGACAGGGTAGAGCCCTTGATGTTTACCTGATTTTAATATTTTAATAGTTTTATTACTTCTCTTCTGTTTTTACTTGAAAATATGCATATATAAACACCATTAGGTAAATTTGAAGTATCATACAATAAATTATATTTCCCGGCTGGCTGAATACCATTAATTAAAGAATATAGCTTTATTCCATATATATTATATATGCTAATGTCAAATTTTTCATTTTCTTTTACTGTGTATATTATATTAGTTCTTTTCTCAAAAGGATTAGGATATACCTGAAATTCAAATTCATAATTGATTTTTTTAATATCTTTTTCTGAATTTTGATAATTAAAATTAGTATTATCCCACTCATAATTATCAGAGAACATTTCACTTTTAAGATCATTGTTATTACATTCAGCAGGGCAGGGTATAATCTCAGCAACAAAATTACTTCCTTCTTCTGCTACAAATCCATCTCTTAACTCAATTCTATTATATGCTCTGTAATGAACTGTTTGACCACTTTGAATAGTTAATGGGGCACCACTCCCGCCTGCTATAATAGTCCCTTTTACAGGATTATAATACAAATGAGAAAGAGAACTTATAACTTCATAAATTTGTAAAACCTGTAAGACACTATTACAGTTTATATACCAGGCAGGATGTAAATTAAAAATTGCTCGTTGTTTGGTATTATAATTATGGCTACCTGGTGTTAAATCTCCAATTTCAAAAAATTCTTCATCATGATTACCATACCGTCCCCAATTAATATGAAATTTACTATCACTATTATAACCATCAAAAACAAAATAGTGACCTGTCCAAGGAATTAAATCTTCCCAGGCAACATAAATTATTGGACGACCATTATCTAAATCGTTTTTTAACTTTTTTATCCATTTCTTTTTGGTATAATATGCTCGTTTAGCAACATAAGCATCATCACTATATCCAAGGTCATCAACTAAAGCATTTTTTGCTTTAGAAGGTGGCCATAATGATGTATAACAACCACCTGCCCATTCTGCTACACAGTAATTAACATTTGCTTTATCACCACAATCACGAATTAATCTTGCTACTGCTTTTACCTCTGTCATTGTAGAAGAATTTGTTAGTTCATCATGCATATTACACCAGTCATAATCCTGATATGTAGAATGAACAGGATGCATCCAGTGTTTCATAACCTGTGCCATTGCTATAGGTCCGCAACCTGCATCGCAACGATCGTCTTTGCAACCACTACTACCGGGACAAAAATAATTATAACCAGGAGCCCCACCATCATTATTCCATGTTTGTCCCCATTTGGTTGTTATTAAAGGTTGGACAGATTTTGTACTTTTATATTGACTGAAATTCTTATTCAAAATATTATTCCATTCCTGAATAGTTGAATCATTTGGAATATTATGTATTCTAACTGAGTCAATTTCTTTACTGTAATTTTCCATCCATGCTAAATAAGCAGGATTATGAAAATCATTTTCATTATATTCTCCACCGTATGAATATGCTAAAATTGGAACTGTTGTATTATTAGCAGAAACTGTAATATTCCCGCCATCTATAAAATTTATTATATAATAACTTGGATAGCCATTATAGTATATAGTAATAGTATTTTTAACTACTATATTAGACCTTAAAGGATTTAAAAATTCAAAGTAATTTTTTGCTATGGTTTTAGCTAATACTGTATCTACAGGCTCACCATATAAATTTACTGTTACTAATATAAAAATAAATACAATAAATAATTTTTTCATAATTTTAATTGTTTTAATAATTAGTATTATTCTCAAAAAATATGTCATCTTCGTTATTTAAAATAAATATCATTAACGCTATTTAATAATATTATAGCACCCACATCACATTTAAACATAGTGGTGCACATTTCAAAAGATTGAAGAGTACCTGTTATATAACACGTATTCATTATATTAGATGAAGTTATTTTATTAAAAACAGCATCTATGCATGAAGAATCCACATATATTTCTATATAATTACTATTTCTAATATCTATTAAGCAATAAACCTTTTTTTCATTGTCTAACATGTAATTATGAATATGCCCTTTTACTTTTACCTCTTTCCCTTCCCATTCTATTTTTTCAGAACAGGGTACATTGCAATAATGAAATATGTCAGAAACCGTTAAATATTCTTCATTTAATATTATATTTTCCTTTGAACAGCTTATAGATAAAGTAATAAGGATTAAAATAGCTATAAATAATAATCTATTTTTCATCATTTTTGTAAAATTTTAATTTTGAACCTATGCCAATATTAAAGAAATGAACATTTCTGTAATAATTTAATTTTGTAAAATCTTTATCTTCATCAAGATATATATAATCATAATTCATAAAAAAATAATAATCTATTCTACCTTTTGTTTTATAATTTAATTTTAATTCAAAAGAACTATATATACCATATTGGTTTTTATTATAATCGTATTTTTTATTATTTATATTTATCATTGCATAACCTACTCTAATTTTTGGAATAAAATAAATATTTGATTTAAAATTAATCGGATATGCTAAATTTATCCCCGGCTTAATTATAGTAGAATTAACTTTATTTTCTATTGTTGCCGGTTTTCTTCTTAAAAAATTTGTGTTTAATGAAATTCCTAAATAAAATTTATCAATTTTATAATAATAGCTTATGCCTATATCAACAGTTCCTTTATATCTTTTAAAAAAAGTCCACTCTGAAAATGTTTTGCTAATTTCTAAATTCAAATTACTTTTTTCCTGAGCAAAACCTTTATTGCAACAAAATATTATAAAAAATGCTATAATAATTTTTAATATTAATTTCAAAAAATTCATTTATTTTTTAATTTACTAATTTCTTTTTTTAATTCTTTGTTTTCTTTTTCCAGTTTAAGTAATCTTTTATGCAAATCAGTTATATCCAGGCGGTTTTCTTCAACATTTAAAGTAACACCTTTCATTGTCTCGCCTACATCCAAACCATTTTTTTCTATTTGTTTGCCTGATGGCATACCAAACAAATGTTTGTTTTTTATATAGAATTTTTCTTTTTCTTCATAGCTCATTCGTTTATAATTTCCGTCAAACACAAAATCACCCCAGCTATTATTATCAACAATTACTTTTCTGGTTTTTATATAACCATCAACATTTAATTGGCATTGAGGCGATACACCGGGAGCAGATAAAGATAAAAACATAGGATATTCAGCAGGTTGAGTATTATCATCAGCATCTGACATTATCCAATACCAACCACTATTGGTCATCCCAAATCCTAAATATTTGTTATTTACATTTGATGGTATTGACGAACGCCAGGCAGCACTTGCTAAAGGAGTTTTTAATACAACATTCCAGTGAGCATTTGATGTCCATACATTACCTTCACCCTGAATAAAAACACTGCCATTAATATCTAATTTGTTTTCAGGATTGCTTGTTCCAATACCAACATTACCATCTTCTGTTAATGTCATAATATTTTTTGCCGGTTCTTCTGAAGATTGTCTCTTAATATATAATTTTTTACTTACCCCACTCACAATCATATCCCACCATACATTTCTATTACCATACATTGAATTTATTACGTTGTCTTCTATTCTTAAGATAGTTGATGCAACGTCATCGTGAAGATGAATTTCCCAATCATCAGAGGTCCAGTCTTCGGCATCTGTTATTCCTTTAATATGTAAATTTTGTTGAGGGTTAGTAATTCCAATTCCAACTTTACCGTCTATTGTAGCTAAGTAAGTACTATGTGTTGTAGTAAATGTCCCTGTATTAGGTAATAAATCATCATACCATCCACCGCCACCTACAGCCACATCCTTACCACTATACCAGTTTATTAATAAATTACCACTATCTTCAGGTCCTCTGCTATCTATAATATTATGGGCACCATTATGTCCTATATTAATATATTTATCATTTTCTCCTACTCTTAATTTTCCAGATTCTCCCTCAATATGTAATAATTCTTGTGGACTATCCGTTCCAATACCAACATTACCATCAAAATAACTATAACCATTTACATGTAACCTTTGATGTGGATCGTTTGTTCCAATACCAACATTCCCTGTATCTGCAACTGTAAGTGCATAATAATCCGACCACCCTTCCATTGTAAGAGCTTTTTTCTTTATTTCAAAAATATTAGCAGATGATATAGGAGCTGAGATTATTGTTGTGTTTTCTGTTATTCTAAACAAAGGTTTTGGGTCATTTCCAAATACAATACCACTAATATTTAATTTTGCAGTAGGTTCTGTTGTTCCTATCCCAACTAAACCTTTGTTTTTAGCATTTATTAGTGTATTGTGGTCAATATCGTTACTCTGTATATATAAAGGGCTAATATCATTTGTATAAATAGAATTTTGGTCTCCTGACGGGTCAAAATCGCTATCTAATACTATTGAATTACCTATTTTTATTTTATTGTTTACCTGCAAGCTATCAAACACAGTTTGTCCTGTTACGTTCATATTTTCAGCTGTTATTGAGCCCATGGCTATTAAATCAGGCACATAAACAGTGTTTGCTTCTGTTG
>CAZOSY010000015.1:0-23167 GCA_964582565.1 uncultured Bacteroidales bacterium
TTTAATTTTACAAAGATAATAAAATGGTACACTTTTATACCAACTTTAGGGATTAATGGTTATGAGCTTACACCGGGTATGTATTTTTATTCTTTAATTGTCAATGACAAAGAGATTGGTACTAAAAAAATGATACTTACTGACTAACTAATTAAATTATTAACTTAAAAAAAGGAGAAAAAAATTATGAAAAAAATAATAATAGTAATAATAATGATACTGAGTAGTATTATTGTAAACGCTCAAATTGATTTAGAAGCTATCTATCCAAATGCAAGTTTAAGCGGGGCAACGAACATACATTTTGGAATAGTTAATTTAGGTAATTTAACTTACAAATATTACTTTGTAAACCTTGATAATTCTGAAATTACTTTATATAATCTTGATCATTCAATCTATCTTCCTAGTATTCAAATACCTGAAACTTGGAATGCTTATAATTATAATATTCTTTACATTGCAAACACCTTGTTTGATTGCGATAGTACAAATATTGAGTATTTATTAAGTAATAGAGATTCTGTATATGTAAAAATTTACAGAGAAGATGGCAATATGCTATTTTGTTTTGATAGTGCGCAAGCCTATAGCGCTATAGGCCCCCCACTTACTCATAGATATCCTATAATTAATACACCTGCTGGAGCTAAAATGTTATTGGATTATTCTGATGGTTCAGTCAGAGTTTATAGTTTATGTGGATCTTTGCCAAATAAAATTCCAAATTCAATTGAAAATAATTTTGGTCTGTCTAATTCATACCCTAATCCTGCAAAAAACTATACAAGAATAGATTACCAGCTTCCAACAGGTATTAACAAAGGTGAAATTGTATTTTATGATGCAAAAGGCAATGAAGTTAAAAGATTTGTTGTTGACAGAACATTTAACCATTTACGTATTTCTACTGCTGAATTATCGTCAGGCACTTATTTTTATAATTTACAGACATCCAAAGGCATTGTTGGAGCAAAAAAATTGGTGGTAATAAAATAAGAAATGCAAAAATGTTTTTACACTCTTTGTATTCTGTTACCATATTTTCGCCTCTACGAGGCTTTATTTATTATGTACATATTTCTGATTACCAATAATGCTGCCTTTTGTTTATGTGCTAATTCGTGTCTGAAACACTTCTTGTATTTAATGCTTTTTATTATTAACTTTTGTTATAAAAACAGCACCATCGGTGCGATATTATGGTAATGTCAATATGCTATGCTTTTGTTATAGCCTCGTAGAGGCGACATTATTAAAATTATTGTTATTCGTAAAATTCAAACACATATTATTCATCAAAATCTATTTTAAATCGTTTTAATAATCGCAAATAATATTTCCTAAAAGTTTTTAATTGACAAGAAAAATAGCAACCATTTTGTCTATTATACCTAAAAATGTTTACTGTTTTTTAATCATTTGGCTATAAATAAAAAAAAATATTGTTGCCTGATAAAAAATAATTTAAACCGAAAAATTTTATTTTATTCTCCCCTGAAAAAGTTGCATTAATTACTTGAATTTAGTTTATGATATTTTTATACTTTTGTAATATAATAAATTTTTAACATTTTATACTATGAAAAAAATATCATTACTTTTTGTTTTTGTTCTTTTTAATGTCCTGCTTATTCAGGCAAAAGACGGATATAACATCAAAGTAAAAGTAAAAGGTATAAAAGATACTATCTGTTATCTTGCCAATTATTATGGAGATAAACAATATCTGAAAGACACTGCAAATGTTGACAGCAAAGGAAATTTTGTCTTCCAGGGACAAGAGCAACTTCCGGGTGGAATCTATATTATTGTATTGCCGGATAAAAAATACTTTGAATTTATAGTAAATAAAGAACAAAGATTTTCTTTGGAAACAGATATTAATGATTTGGTTAAAAATATGAAAATCAAAGGTTCTCCTGAAAATAAATTGTTTTATGATTACCTGAATTTTATTAATAAAAAACAACAGGAAATAATGCCTCTGAAAGAGACCTTAAAAAATATTAAAAACAATAAGGATTCTACAAACTTAATACAAAAAAATATTAAAGAAATTAACGAGCAGGTAAAAAGTTATAAGATAAAATTTATTGACGATAATCCTAAAACATTTATAGCAAAAATTTTTAATGCATCAAAAGAGATAGATATTCCCGAATCTCCTGTTTTAGAAAATGGCAAAAAAGATTCTCTGTTTGCTTACAAATATTATAAAAAACATTTTTTTGATAACATTGATTTTACAGATGACCGGCTTTTAAGAACACCTGTGTTTTCTAACAAACTCAATCAGTATATGACAACTGTAATTGTCCCTCATCCTGATACAATTATTAAAGAATCCGATGCTATTATAGAAAAAGCCCTCACTAATAAAGAAATTTTCAAATATGTTGTTTCATTTTTAACTAATAAATATTTAACTTCAAACATAATGGGATATGATGCTATTTTCGTGCATTTGGCAGAGAAATATTATATGACAAATCAAGCATATTGGGTTAGTCCAGCAAATCTTAAAAAAATTATAAAAAAAGCAAAGACATTAAAACCACTTTTAATAGGAAAAAAAGCACCAAATTTGATAATGGAAGATACTATAGGACTTGTTTATTCTCTTTATAACATTAAAGCAAAATACACAATTATATTGTTTTGGAATGTTAATTGCGGATTTTGTAAAAAAGAAATGCCTAAACTAAAAAAACTTTATGATAATAAATCTTTAAAGACCGAAGTTTATGCAGTATATACAAGCACAGACATTGAAAAATGGAAAGATTATATAAAGAAAGAAAAACTAAAATGGATAAATGTCGGAGGTAAAAAATGTAATATCAATTACCGTAAAGTTTACGATGTTTATAGTGTGCCTACTTTATACCTGCTAAACGAAAATAAAGAAATTATTGCCAAAAAAATAAATATATATCAGATACAAGGATTTATAAAAAGAGATATGAAACATCCATAACCAAAAAATTTTGGACACATTTTTTTAACTTGAAGAGAACAAGTAAATAAGAAGCATTAAACAAAAAGGTCAAAATCTATATAATTGCCTATCCTGTTGATTATTATCTACAGAATTAATAATTTTTTGATACCTTTACCCCGTTGGATATTTCCTACGGGGTGAATAAATACATATATTTTAAATATCTTTATCTTTGCTAAAAAATTTTTATAAAAAATAATTTTTAAAATTACTTATAATGACAGATAATAGCTTTATATCAAGAAATAAAGGTCCTAGGGAAAATGAAGTAAAACAAATGCTAAAAAAAATGGGATTGTCATCATTAGATGCTTTAATAGAAGAAACAATACCATCTTCTATTCGTTTAGATAAACCATTAGATTTGCCCGAAGGTATTAGCGAGTATGAATTTTCTAAAAAAATTAAAACTATTGCTTCAAAAAATAAGGTCTATAAATCTTATATAGGAATGGGATATTATGATACTATTACGCCTGCTGTAGTTATCAGAAATATATTAGAAAATCCAACATGGTACACATCTTATACTCCATATCAATCTGAAATATCACAAGGCAGATTAGAAGCATTATTAGATTTTCAAACTGCTGTTACAGATTTAACAGGTATGGAAATAGCAACAAATTCTTTGTTAGACGAAGCTACTGCAGCAGCAGAGTCAATGATAATGATGCATAACTTACGTTCACGAAAAGATGTGCAGGCAGGAAAAAATATTCTGTTCGTAGATGAAAATATATTTCCACAGACCATAGATGTTATTAAAACACGTTCAAATCCATTAGGAATAAAACTTGTTACAGGAAAGTTTAATGAATTTGAATTTAATGAAAAAATATTTGGAGCTATAGTTCAATATCCTACTGCTAATGGAGAGATAAAAGATTATTCTGAATTTGTTAATAAAGCTCACAACAATAATTCTTTGGTTACTGTTGTTGCTGATATTTTATCTCTTGCTGTCTTAACGCCTCCCGGTGAGTGGGGAGCAGATATTGTAACAGGCAATACTCAACGTTTTGGTGTGCCAATGTTTTATGGCGGACCTCATTCTGCATATATTGCTACTTACGAAAAATATAAAAGATATATCCCGGGACGTATTATTGGTATTTCTATAGACCAACAAGGCAATAAAGCTTTAAGAATGGCTCTGCAATCAAGGGAACAACATATAAAAAGAGAAAGAGCTACATCAAATATATGTACAGCTCAAGCTCTGTCATCAATAATGGCAGCTATGTATGCTGTATATCACGGATATGAAGGCATAAAAAATATTGCATATAACATACATTATACAACAGGAATATTATCAGAAGAGTTAATAAAATTAGGTTATTCTCAAAATATTAAAAACTTTTTTGATACTTTGGAAATTTCTCTACCTGATAATATTATTTCAAAAGATATTCAGAATCCGGCTCTTGAACAAAAAATGAATTTTAGATATGTTAATGATAAAACTATTGGTATAAGTGTTGATGAAACAACATTAATAAAAGATATTAACCTTATACTTGAAGTTTTTGCTATTGCAAATAACAAGCAAATACCAAAGATTAATACAGTTCCTGAAAAAATTTATTTTGATAATAAATTTAAAAGGACAAGTGATTTTATGACAGAATCAATATTTGATAAATATCATTCTGAAACAGAAATGATGAGATATATCAAAAGATTAGAAAGAAAGGATTTTGCATTGAATTACTGTATGACACCTTTGGGCTCATGCACAATGAAGTTAAATCCTGCTAATTCTTTATTACCTATAAGCTGGATTGAACTTAATGGTTTACATCCTTTTTGTCCAAAAGAACAAGCACAAGGTTATGCAGAGATAATCAAAGAGTTGGAACATGATTTGTCTGTAATAACAGGATTTAAAAACACTTCTTTGCAGCCAAATTCAGGTGCAGCAGGAGAATATGCTGGACTTATGGTAATAAGACAATATCATATTAGCAGAGGTGATTCTAAAAGAAATGTTGTATTGATTCCTGCTTCTGCTCACGGAACAAATCCTGCAAGCAGTGCAATGGCTGGCAATAAAGTTATTGTTGTAAACTGTGATGAGAAAGGAAATGTTGATATTGATGATTTACGTAAAAAAATAGAAGAAAACAAAGAATATTTAAATGCTTTTATGGTAACTTATCCTTCTACTCACGGCGTATTTGAAGAGAAAATAAAAGAAATGATTGATATCACACACACAAACGGAGGTTTGGTATATATGGATGGAGCAAATATGAATGGACAAATAGGAATAACAAATCCCGGTGTTATTGGTGCTGATGTTTGTCATCTTAATTTACACAAGACATTTTCAAGTCCTCATGGTGGCGGTGGACCCGGTGTTGGACCTATTTGTGCAAACGAACAAGTATCTAAATTTTTGCCCGGACATTCAGTAGTAAAAGGAGTAGGCGGCGAACAAGCTATTACTGCTGTATCTTCTGCACCTTATGGAAGTGCAGGACTTTTGCCCATAACTTATGCATATATTAAAATGCTAGGTTGTGCAGGACTTAAAGAATCTACTGAGATAGCAATATTAAATGCCAATTATCTTGTTAATCAATTGAAAAGTGATTATAAAATTCTTTATCTTAATGATAATGGCAGATGTGGACATGAAATGATATTAGATTGCAGGGAATTTAAAAATAAATATGATGTAACAACAGAAGAAATATCTAAACGACTGATGGATTATGGCTTTCATGCACCTACTCTTTCTTTTCCTGTTCACGAAACATTGATGATTGAGCCAACAGAAAGTGAATCTTTAAGCGAACTTGACAGATTTGTTGATGCAATGCTCTCTGTAAAAAAAGAGTTGGATGAAATTGCTGAGGGTAAAGCAGATAAACAGGATAATGTATTTCATAATGCTCCTCATACAGCAGAAGTTGTAACTGCTGATGAGTGGAATCATAAATATAGCCGTGAAAAGGCTGCTTATGCAAATCAATGGCTTAAAAATGACTATAACAAATTTTGGCCCGCAGTAGGCAAAGTTGATAATGGCTATGGAGACAGACACCTTGTATGCTCATGGAAAGGGCTGAAAGAAAGTTTATAAATGTCTTAAAAAAACAATGGGTTGCAATCTTTTGTTTTTAATCACATCTTTTTTTTCTACTTGTGTATAATCCAAAAATTTTATGTAAATTTGTTAAAATTTTAAAACGAAATATTATGAAAGCAATAGAAACAACAGGTGAAATTGACAAAAGAGGATTTTTACACCTTGATAATCCTTTACAAACACAAAAGAAAAAAGTTAGAGTAATTATTTTAATGCAAGAAGAATATGAATTGGACAATGAAAAGTTATGGTTAACTTCTATTTCCAATAATCCTGCATTTGATTTTCTTAAAGACAAAGAAGAAGACATTTACTCACTTAAAGATGGAGAACCTTTCAATGATTGAAAAACAACAAATCAGAAAAACTCTTTAATGAAAATAGCATTAGCACAATTAAATTACAAAGCAGGTGATTTTGAAAATAATATTTTAAAAACTAAAATTGCTATTAACAAAGCAAAAAAACAAAATGTTGATTTAATTGTTTTTTCCGAACTATCTATTTCCGGTTATCCTTTGCAAGATTTCCTAAAATCTCATGCTTTTATTGAACAATGCGACAAATCAATATCTTTAATTGCCAAAGAATGTAATGGCATTGCAGCTATTATTGGCTCACCTTTATTTAATAAGAAAAAATTATATAATTCTGCTTTCTTCCTTAATCAGGGAGAAATAAAATCTATTTATAGCAAAACTGTTTTGTCTGATTATAATGCATTTAATGAATATTATTATTTTGAACCAAACAAAAAATTTGAAACAATAAATCACAAAAAGTTACGAATAGCACTTACAATATCTGATGATTTATATGATACTGACAATATAAATGCTATGGATAAACTTATAGAACAACAACCTGACATAATAATCAACATTGCTGCATCACCTTTTAATTATAATAAAAAAGAAATCAGAAAAAATATATTATTAAAAAATGCTAAAAAATATAAACTTCCTTTATTCTATGTAAACCAAATAGGCGGTCAAACAGGATTGCTCTTTGATGGTGGCTCAATGGTAATAGATAGAGCAGGAAATATTATTGATGAACTCAATTATTTTAAAGAAGATTTTAAAGTTTATGATTTTGATGAAAATAAAAATATATCCTTTAAACAAACTAAATATAATAAAACAGCTAGTCATTCAGATACAAAAATATCAGGAATATATGATGCTTTGATAATGGGAATAAAAGATTACTTTAAAAAATCAGGATTTAAAAAAGCTATACTCGGCTTATCTGGCGGCATTGACTCAGCAGTTACACTTGTCCTCGCAGTAAAAGCTCTTGGAAAAGAAAACGTAAAAGCCGTCTTATTGCCATCAGCATTCTCTTCTGAACATTCTGTTAAAGATGCAAAAAAATTAGCTAAAAATTTAAATATAAGTTATGATATTATAAATATAGCAGATATCTATGATAATTTTGAAGATATTTTAAGCCCTTATTTTAAAAACCTGAGTTTTGACATCACAGAAGAAAATATACAGGCAAGAATAAGATGTGTAATACTAATGGCTTTTGCTAATAAATTTTCTTACATTTTGCTAAATACTTCCAACAAAAGTGAGGCAGCAGTAGGTTACGGAACTCTTTATGGCGATATAGCAGGCGGATTATCTGTTCTCGGAGATGTGTATAAAACACAAGTATATCATTTATCAAAATATATTAATAAAAACAAAGAAATTATTCCTGCAAATACTATTACAAAACCTGCTTCTGCTGAACTAAGACCCAACCAAAAGGACTCTGACTCATTACCGGATTACGAAATCCTTGACAAAATATTATTTCAATATATTGAACAAAATAAAAACTTAAAACAAATAATTGCTCTTGGCTTTGATGGGAAAATTGCAGAAAAAATTATAAAATTAGTTAATGCTAATGAATATAAAAGACATCAGGCACCACCGTCTTTGATAATTTCTCCAAAACCATTTGGAACAGGAAGAAAAATGCCTGTTATTGCAAAATATACTTGAATATAATTTTAAAAACTATTGTCTGTTGTGCTTTGTATTTGGGAATTAGTGCTTTGAACTGAAAATTCCTATATCTTGAAATTTTAAATGGATTGACTTGTATAGTAATAAGAAAATTGACTAAGGGATTCTAACAAAAGATTCCTCACTGCGTTCGGAATGAGGAATCTCAAGCTAAATTAAAATAGGGTAGCTGGCAAAATACTATTTTATGTAGCACCTCAAAATAATATTTAGCCTGTTTACTATGTGAATGGTTACAAATAATTTAACTTTATAACTTTATGATAACACCTTCATACCTAAAAAAAACCGATAAAATTGCTATTATCTCTACAGGACGGAAAATTTCAAAACAAGAAATTCAACCCGCTATCACAAAGTTTGAACAATGGGGATTAAAAGTAGTATTAGGAAAAAACTTATTTAAAGAATTTAACCAATATGCCGGTAATGATGCTCAAAGAGCATCTGATTTACAGGAAATGCTTGATAATACTTCTGTCAAAGCTATAATATGTGCAAGAGGCGGATATGGAACAGTAAGGATAATAGATAAAATAAATTTTTCAACATTTTGTAAACATCCAAAATGGATTGTCGGATATAGCGACATCACTGTCTTGCATTCTCATATACACAACAACTTTGGTATAGAAACACTGCATTCTACTATGCCTGTAAATTTTACCGGTAATAACAGCAATTCTTCAGAAACAATGCGCAAAGCACTGTTTGGTGAAAAAATCTCTTATTCTTTGAATCCTTCTACATTATCAAGAAAAGGAAATGCTCATGCCATACTTGTCGGAGGTAATCTATCTGTGTTATATAGTTTGATGGGTTCAAAATCTGATATTAATACTGATGGGAAAATTCTTTTTATAGAAGATTTAGACGAATATCTTTATCATATTGACCGTATGATTGTAGCTTTAAAAAGAGCAGGAAAATTTGATAAACTTGCAGGACTCATCATTGGTGCAATGTCTGATATGAATGACAATGAAATCCCTTTTGGCAAAACACCCAAAGAAATCATTGCCGAAGCTGTTGCAGAATATAATTATCCTGTATATTTTGACTTCCCGGCAGGACATATTAAAGATAACAGAGCTTTGATATTAGGAAGAAATATACAACTAAATGTAAGCGATTCTGTGAATATAACTTCTGATGATACAAAAATAAATTCATCACAGCAAACTAAAAAATTTATAATTACTATTATTATTATACTTGCATCTTTGTTACTGCTCGTTCTTATCTATAAAATTGTCCTTGTTGCAGTTATATAATGTCAAAAATTTTTATAAACAAAGTATATCCTGATTAATTATCCGCCTGAGGCGGATTGTTTTGGGCTAAAGCCCGGTTATTATTGGTATTTGTTTGTTCCCCGACCTGAAGGTCGGGGTAATTGATTTTTCTTAATTAAATAACATTGTCCTGAAGGACATAGCTAATGGTAATAACATATAATTTAATTTATGAATAGTTCAGCATATAACAATTCTTACAATAATTGATTTATTTAACCGTTATTTTTTAAGGACTAAAACAATCATCAAATTGTATCTTTTATAAAATGCTTTCCCACCAAAAAATAAATCATTTTAATATATATTTCTTTGCTTTATGCTTAATGATTGTTGCCATTCCATTATCTAAGTTTTTAATGAGCATTTCACTGTTTGTCTTAGCTGGCAATTGGTTATGGGAAGGACATTTTAAAGAAAAATTTCATAAGTTTTTTCATAATAAAGCGGCTCTGGTGCTTTGCTCTTTTTTTATTCTACATGTTATAGGTTTGATTTATACAAGCGATTTTTCTTATGCTTTTAAAGACCTTAGAACAAAACTGCCTTTATTGATTCTGCCTTTAATTTTGTGTACAACAAAATGTTTGAACAAAAAAAGATTTACACAATTAATGCTACTGTTTGTAGCAGCAGTAATTAGTGGAACATTTATAAGCACTTATATATTTATCAAAAATCAATTTATTGATATAAGAGACATTTCTGTTTTTATATCTCATATTCGTTTTAGTTTACTTATTTGTATTTCTGTTTTTACTTTACTTTATTTTATTTTAAAGGACTCTAATACTACTCATAAAATCATTTCAGGATTAGCTTTATGTTGGCTGGTTTTCTTTTTGTTTTTTATTCTTGCTTCTATAACAGGGACTAGTATTTTGATAGTTACTGCAATTTGCTTAACCATTTATTTTATTTTAAAAAGACAAACTAAAATCAGTATAAAATTAACTTTATTATCTATTTCTTTATTAGCATCTGTTGTTATTTTCATTTTTGTCAATAATGTTATTAAAAAAAATGTAAAAATAAATCCTGTTGATTTTAGCAATCTTGAAAAATATACTAGTTATGGTAATTTGTATTATAATGATACTACAAATCATTCTTTTGAGAACGGAAATTATGTTTGGATATATGTTTCAGAAAAAGAGTTAAGAGAAGCATGGAACAAAAGGAGCCATATAGATTTTAATGGTAAAGACAAAAAAGGTCAGAAATTAAAATATACATTAATTCGTTTTTTGACATCAAAAGCTGAACGTAAAGATGCTGATGGAATAAGTAAGTTGACAGATAAAGAAATTAGTTCTGTTGAGAAAGGAATACCAAATGTAAAACTTCAGAATAAATTTAGTATAAAATCAAGAATTTATGAAACAATATGGGATTATAATAATTATAAAAATAATGGTAATCCGAGCAAACACTCTGTAGCTCAACGTTTTGAATTTTGGAAAACATCAACATGTATAATAAAAGCAAATTTTTGGTTTGGAGTTGGAACAGGTGATATGAATATAGCTTTTGAAGAGCAATATGCTAAAATGCATTCACGTTTAGAAAAAAAATATCAATTACGTTCACATAATCAATATTTATCAATATTTGTCGGTTTTGGACTGATTGGATTTGTCTGGTTTATATTTTTTCTTATATATCCGCCTGTTGTTACAAAAAAAATGTTTGATTATTTTTATTTTGTATTTTTTATAATAGCTATTCTGTCAATGTTAACAGAAGACACTATTGAGTCGCAGACAGGAGTTATGTTTTTTGCATTTTTTAATTCATTATTTTTATTTGCAAAAGAAGGAAATAACTAACTATTTTTTTAGACCTGATTTTGTATAACAAAAATAAACATTTCTGGAAAGTTGTAAAGACGATAATTTTTTTTGTAAAAAAATAACTATCGCCAAAGGTGGTTTAGTTCAACGGTTAGGCTATGCGTAGTGCTGATTTCCGAAGCACTTCACTTTCATTTTACTACTAAATTTTATTACTTGCATAATCTATCAATTTACGATGAACCCCGCATTACGTATAGCCTTTATTGGTGGTAGTTATACCAATTTCAAATTAAAAGGATTGTTTATAGAACGTTCCCCAAATATTTGAAGAAGAGATACTAAGTCATTCTTATTACCTTTATATTTTTTCAATTTCTTTTTATGAAAAGGCTGATTCAAATTTGGAATTCTGGTAGCAAAAAACGGCATTAACTCATCAAATTCATAAGTTTTATTAATATCTGGAAAATCAATAATTGGGCTAACAAATTGATTTTGTTTAAATTCTTCTGAATATTTAAAAATCCATTTATCATTTTCATACTCTAAAATACCTATAATTTTACCTTGAAATGATAAAATAAATTTACCAGCCTTTGAGTTCTCAATTTTATTTGAAAAGAACTCTTCATCTACTCCCCAAGGAGTAAGCTTACTAAATATTTTCTTAATTGACTTTTTCATTACGGCAAATTTAATATATTTTTTATTCTATTATAACGATAAACTAAAATATCTATTATAAGTTTACGCCTATTTTCTCTAAAAAGTTTACTATATTCAGTATTTATCATTAATACGATATCATCTAATACCTTTTTGTCAAAAATTAATTGAGTTAATTCATCAGCTTTAAAAAATGATTTATACTTATCCAATAAATCAAAATGATTAACATTGCCTGTATTTTCTATCCCAATCTTAGTCCTGCTTTTTTCACAATATTTTTTCACAAAAGAATTTTGTCTATTACTATCTCTAATAATTTCATTTATCTTATTTTCTTGTTCATTCCACAATAATCCTCTTGCGGAATCATAAATAGGGGAATAATATGGCTTTTGTTTACCATATATACTTTTAATTACTCCCCAATTATACATATGCCTGTCATTATTACCTACTAACGAATCGAACAATAGCATTCTCATAAAGTCTCTATATAACTCAACCGATTCTTTTGGAAAGAAATGTTCAATAACAAGTTTAGTAAATTTTATAGTAAAAAAATCTTGTGACATTCTTTTATTTTCAATTTCATCTACAAATTTATCATCATTGTTTAAAAAACCAGCATATAAATTTGCACCGTGATATAATTCCTCATTTGTCTTATCAAGAAAATATAAAGATAAAAATCGAATCTGCCCTCCCATCCAACAAACTTTGGAGGATGCCATATTAAAACCATAAGAGGAGCCAATATCAGATATCAATTGTTCAGTCATTGATTCCATTGGGTAATATTTATGCCCTAATTTTGCAATATAAATAGGCCATTTCTTATAATTTCTTTTTAACGCTTTTCCGTACTCATAATATCTTACAATATCTTTTGGTGCATCACCTGTAACTGAGATATCTTTTATTATTGTGTAACAGTGTCTTTTAGCTGTCTCGACATCTCCTTTTTTCGGAAAAGAACCACTATATTTCAGTATTGGTAAAGGCTTTATATGTTTGAAATTATTATTCATTTTCATCCCGTTCTAATTTTATTACCACCAACTCTGATATACATGGAACGTAATTATTTAAAAGTTCCATTTATACCTACCTAATTTTGATATAAAGCAGAAGTTTTTAAAAAATTTTATTCCTCTTTATTTTTTTTATATCTGCAAAAATACAAATTTAATTAGAATTAAATACCTGCCTGCGGCAGACAGGTATGATAGAAATAAGAATTTTTTTGTAAAAAAATAACTATGGCCAAAGGTGGTTTAGTTCAACGGTTGGGTGTATATGCCGTAAGGGATTGCGGAGTAGTTACCTGTCCACCGACACGAAAGTTTGAGTGGGTTACAATGCTTGAATACCCACCGAAACCCTTATGGCATATACACTTTGTTAGCGTTTCGTTGTTTTTATTTCTTGTTAAATTTTTATTCATTTTTGCTACATTGTCTTTCTTCCCGTGCAGTTGACAAGGCAAACTCTTTGAGATGTTTTGGCATAGTGAAAGTTTTTGCGACCTACCAATTCTGTTTGATTTTATGATGGTTTATATTTTTATAATAACTTATCTGGTTCTTCTAAGGTATATTCAATATTATCACCGCTTGTCATAGCCCAAGATAAAGGTTTCTTTTCAATAAAATCTTTGAAATTTTGAATAGTAATTGTTTTCTTGTCACCTTTAAAATTGCCTTTTTTGAATTGACTAAATTTCATATTTTCCCAGCAAAGCCAATCAGTTTGGTTATATTTCCAAGTAGTTAATTCTGATAAAATATTGATAAAATCAGATATTCTATTTTTCGCTTCGTAATTTATAAAACAATACCCACTATGAATATTTTCAATATTTACAGGTAACCCATCTTTATTAGATATTCTTAATCTATCGCCTCTTTCTTTACTAACACTTATTGCATCTCTTTTTCTGAAAAAAATATCCATTTCTTTCATTAAAGTGAATACACTATATTTATCATTTTCGAAAATTGTTTTTAAAGGATTCCAATCTTCATGTATTCTTAAATAATTTAACCAATTTAAAACATTTTCAGGATAACGGAAAAGGATATTAAAAACTCCATCAGTAAAAAATAAAGGGGGTATTGCTGATTCAGGAATTTTTATATTCCTATTTTTATAGGCAACTATACTGATTAACATATGAATAGTTGCTAATGGATATTTTAATCTGAAATTATTTTTCCCATCATAGTTACGAAGATTATTTGGCTGAATACAGTTATCAAAATTATTCCATTCTGCAGGTACGTGTTTTTTATTAACTAAAAGCATATGATGTCCCATACTACGCATTTCTTTTCTAAATATTTCAATGTCTAAAAATATCGGATTTTTATCAAGATATTGTTTGTTTATTACAGAAACCTTACCATCATAAAATCCAACAATTTTCCAATTAAGAAACATTGACATAAATAATCCACAAAGTATTCCATCACTATCCGGACTTAAAACACAATAATGGTCTTTTTCTAAAATCCATTTGAATTTTGTACAAATTTCTTCATAATTAATTTGCTGATTTTTGTCCTTTAATAAATCTTGTATTGCCATCTATTTTGTTGTTATTATATTATTTTGTTCAAGATTGTTTACTTCAATATTATTTTCTTCTATGAACTTTAAATCTGGAAATAACTTTATTTGATTATTATCAAATTCTTTTTTTAAACGTTCTTTTGCTAATGTGCAGTATTCTGCTTCAATGTCAAAACCAATAAATTTTCTATTTAATTTTTTTGCCATTACCAAAGTAGAACCACTCCCAGCAAATGGGTCTAAAACTATACCATTTTGAGGACAAAAGCATTGAATAAAATCAAAAGGAATTTTATCTGGAAAAACCGCAGGGTGTTTTCTTTTTAAAGGATTTTTATCGCCAGCCATTAAATAATCCCAGATTGTTCCCCTGCACTTTGTTAAATTTATTGGTCTTGTTACTGTTTTTTGTGTTTCTCCGTTTGTTTTTCTTGCTCCGCTTCCAGTCATTACCTTTCCCCCATGTTTTGAAGGAACTTTTAATGGTTCTTTATTAAAATAATTAGGTCTTTCGCCTTTTAAAAAAATTGGCATATATTCATGGTCAACTCTAAATCTTTTAGTCCACCAAGCACCTTCGGAGCCATATTTTCTATAAATTACAGTTTCAAATAATTTGAATCCTATATTATCGCACCAATCAATTATCGTTTTAAAAGATGTTAAACTTTTTCCAAAATTATGTGTTTGGTCTTGAATAACCATTACAGCAATTCCGCCACTTTTTAATACTCTATATATTTCATCACCTGTCTTATGTAAATCAAAATCTAAATTTCCTTTATAATCTCTTATTTTATCATACGGTGGCGATGTTACTATTATGTCTATACTATTTGATGGTATTGATTTCATTAATTCAACGCAATCGCCACAATATATTTCATTTAATTCGTATTTCCCTAATTTTTCCATATTATTATTTTAAAACAAAATTAATATTTTTTTCTTACTTATCTATATATGTCTAAATTATATACAAAACATGAGTATTGGCATTATTTAGCAGTTTGCAAATGTGTTGTTTTGTGAGTAAGCATTTTCATTTCTTTTCCTTGTCTTTATGCAGCAAAAATTTAATTGTCAAGTTGTCATCTGTCTTTTTTTTACAATGAACGTTAACGTAATAGTGTTTTATGCGAAATTCAAAAATACAAAAAAAAAATATTTCTAATAAAAATTAAATATTGGTTAAAAGCGATAAGCTGAATACTAAAACAGGTATCAGCACAGATTTTTGCATAAATACCTGCCTGCGGCAGACAGGTAGGATAGAAATAAGAATTTTTTTTGTAAAAAAAATAACTATTGCCAAAGGTGGTTTAGTTCAACTATTATTTTATAAACCTGTCAGATTTTCCCTAATTTTTTATTCCTTTTTATCTTCAGTATCTGTTGTTTCTGAGATAGATTCCCGCATTTGTGTATCTGCCTGAATATTTTTATATTTATAATAGTCCATTATACCGAGATTGCCCTTATTAAAAGCACTGGCAATAGCTTCCGGTATTTTTGTTTCGGCTTGAATAACATTTGCTCTTGCTTCCTGTGCTTTAGCTTTCATTTCCTGCTCTAATGCAACAGCCATAGCTCTTCTTTTTTCAGCATTTGCCTGTGCTATTCTTTTATCTGCTTCTGCCTGGTCCATTTGCAAACGTGCTCCAATATTTATACCTACATCAATATCAGCAATATCAATAGACAGTATTTCAAAAGCAGTTCCTGAATCTAATCCTCTGTTTAGCACTAATTTAGAGATAGAGTCAGGATTTTCAAGAACATCTTTATGTGATGTTGAAGAGCCGATAGCAGAGACAATACCTTCGCCTACTCTTGCTATAATAGTTTCTTCACCTGCACCGCCTACGAGTTGTCTTATATTTGTTCGCACAGTAACTCTTGCCACAGTAATTAACTGAATACCGTCTTTAGCAACAGCAGTAATTTTGGGTGTAGTAATAATTTTAGGAGTAACTGAATCTTGGACAGCTGTAAATACATCTCTTCCTGCCAGGTCAATAGCAGTAGCAGTTTGAAAGCTAAGGTCAAAGTTAGCTTTATCCGCAGAGATTAGAGCATTAACAACTTTTTTTATATGTCCCTGAGCCAGATAATGAGCTTCTAATTCATTTCTGTTTAATGTAAGCCCTGCTTTAGTTGAAGCAATCATAGAGTTTACAATGATTGCTGGTGGCACTTTACGCCATCGCATAAGTATAAGTTGTAACAATGATATTTTAACACCTGACACGAGTGCTGTAAACCATAACCCGACAGGGATAAAATAAAGTAATAGCCATAATCCAAATATACAGGCTATACCAATAGCAATAATAGTTCCCATAGTTTTAATTAATTTTTAAGTTTAACAATTATTTTATTTAATTCTATTTTAAGCACAATGATTTCTGATTTTTCGTCAATAAAACCTCCTGTTGTATGGACTTCATAAAGAACCCCGTTAATGGTAGCTTTACCGGAAGGTGCTAACCTTGAGACGGTCTTTCCAATATCTCCCTGTTTAACCAAATTTTTATCAATAATATTTACTTTACTGTTAATAGAGGACTTTAGCATTGTATTTTTCCATGTTTTTGATTTAAAAGAAAAATATAATAAAGCAAATGTAACAACAAGAGTAGCTACAAGAATATAATGTCCTGTTGGATTATCATAATCCTTGTAAGATTTGTATATTGCAAAGAACACCATTGCAAATCCTAAAATTCCAGCAATTCCTGTTCCCGGAATAACAAATATCTCAAGTAATAAAAGGATTAATCCTATTACAATTAATGTTATGATTAAAGAAATAGACATATATCAAGACAAAAGTAAAAAGACAAAAGACAAAAGTAAAAGGACAAAAGTAAAAAAATAAAATTAAGAAAGTCAAAAATAAAATTTTTAATTATAAATTTTAAAATTAAAAATATACATAAATCTAATTTAGGTTTACTTAAGGGGGCTTCTATTAATTACTTCGTATCAAGATTTTCAGAGTATTTTATAGACGATGAAAATTTTAGATGCACTATCGGGATAATGCAAAAAAATTTGAAGAAGTATATGAAATACTCTGAAAACCCTTTGGGAACAAAGCTAATAAACAACCTGACTTCGTCAAAATATTTCTTAATAGCTACGGCTATTAAGAAATATTTGTGTCTCGCATCTTATTCATTATCTTTGTTTCTTGAAAGAAAGGAATTAATAGAAGCCCCCTTAACTTAAAATTTATCCTTTATTTCCTTAGCATTTCAACAGCATCTTTTACAGAGATTTTTTTATTATTTTGAAGCGCAATAATAAAAGCATCTTTTACTCCTGATTCTATAAGTTTATTTTTGAATTCATTGGCAGAGTTATAATCTTTAAAGTTTCCTGCTGTATAAATAGTTAAGCCCTGTTCATCTTTGTAATGTTCAATTCCTTTGTCAGAGATTTTCAAAAACATATCAACAACTTCTATTGGCACTTCTTCTTTGTATGCACCAATTTGCACTTTAAAGGCAATATTCTCTTTTAGCATTTTAATATTATTTTCTTCATTTAAAGGTTGTGTCTCTTGTGTAACTGATATATTGTATTGATTTATATCAGCCATTTGCTGGGTTCCTTGTCTTTGCATATTTTTGGCTTGGGTCAGGTCTATTTTTTTACCATTCAAATAAGCAACTACAAAAGCATCGGTAACACCTTTATCAATAACAATATTTTTTTTATTAACAGCGGCTTTAATATTATCAAAAATACCGGAGACATAACGTAAATATCCATTACTCATTGTTTCAGTATATAATGGTTTGATATTAAACAATTGGTCAGAAGACAAAGGTTTTGTATAAACGCCTACCTGAACGCTATAGAACAATCCTTTAATATTATCAGTTTTGTTAGTTGCTCTAATCACTGTTTCAGATGTTTCATAGTTGTTTTCAGTTGCATTAGGTTGGGTTAAATCATTAACAAAAGGATTTTCTTCATAATTATCAGTTATGTTATCTGCAAATTCCTGTTCTGTTATTTCTCCTTTACTCATAGCAACAGCTTTATATAAAAGCATTCGTTTCTGATTATAAAAAGCAACAACAAAAGCATCGTTATATCCTAATTCTCTGATTTTATTACGGGCTAATACTGCGTTATTATAATTAACAAACATACCTGCTGTATATCGTATAAATCCGAAAGGTGTAGTTTCTCCTATAATAGGGCTTATGCCTTCAAATATGTCTTGTGGAATAGGATATCTGAAAGCTCCTATTTGGACTTTAAAAATCAAATCTCTTGGTATTTTTTTGTCTATTGGTATTGGGTTTATTTCGTTATATTTTTCTGCTATTATATTTTCGTTATTATTTATGTCTATATTATTTATTATTATTCCTGTTACAACTTTTGCAGGCATTTTAGTAAAACCTGGTTCTGTAATTGTTTTTAAAGGTTCTTGTTCTTCAACATTTTTGTTTGATGTAGCCAAGTTTGTTTCAGGCGAAAAATTATTTACAATTGGTTGATTTTCGGATATGTTTTTAGCAACACTTGGCTGATACATTTTTATTATTTTGTTTTGTTTTCCCAAAGCTTTTTGTTCATAAGAGTTTGCTTCCTGTAATAGTGCTTGTTTTGAAGTATTATCAGTTTCTTGTTTTGCTTGAACACGATATTTGTAGGACTGGTCAAAATAATATTGTGCCTCTTCTTCTAATAACTTTATAGTATCTAATTTAACAAGGTCTGTTTCAGTAGTTTTAAACTGTCCTATTTTATCTTTATTTTCATCATATTTATTTTTTTTATATGTCTTAACAGTTTCTTTTATTGGTTTGTTATTTGAAATTGATTCTGAAGGATAATTTTCAGTTGTAACATTTTTATTTGCTATTATTTGGTTTTTATATACAGGATATTGTTCCTGATATATTTGTTTTGCTTTTTTTTGTTTTTTCAAAGCTATCAGTTCATCAGAGTATGCATCTTTTAGCAAAGATTTTTTTGTTGTAACAGAAATTTCTTTTTCAGCCAGTTGACGATTTTTCGCAGCTTTATCAAAATAATAATTAGATTCATCTTCAAGCATATTAGCAATAGATAGCTGGTCGTTTTTATCATCTACTGCTCTTATTTCCTTAATTTTATTTTTATTATTATTATAAATACTTTGATTTGCTATTCCATAGGTTTCAAATGATTTTAATTGTTTATCATTTGCAAGTTGTTCCAAGTGATATGCTTGATTCATAGCTTTTGTTTTTTCTTCGGGGTCATTAATATTAGCAGCATCTTTTTTAATTTGTTCTGCTTTTATTAAATAATTATCTGCTTCTGACTTAAGATTTTCAGCATCTCGGAATGTTTTATTTGTATCTAATTGTTCTATATATATTTCTTTATTTTCAGATGGTTTGTTTTGGTTTAAAGCAATATTTTGTTCTGTCTGTTCATAAGAAGATTTTTCCTGGACTTTAGCAAAGGTTTGTTGTTCAGCGTTTTCTATATAATCTTCAGAAAAAATGTTGTCAGATTTATAATCTGCAATTTGATTTTCTAATTCATCTTCATTTACAGGAGTTATATCAATATTTTTATCTTTAGATTTAGTTTCTACCTGACTTAATATTGTATTTGTGTATTCAATTTGCATTTTCAGAGGAGCTATCTCAATTTGTAGTTGGTTGGCTTTTTCGCTATTTTCGTCAGCTTGTTTTTGTTTATCATCTGAGTATGTTTCAAATTCTTCGGCTTGTTTTATAAGTTGTTGTTTTTTATTTTTCCCTTTTATCTGGTCTGCTTTTTGTCTTATTGTATTAGCCTTAGCAGTAAGTTTTTTTGATTCTTTTCCTAATTCTTCTGATTTTTTCAAAAGTTGAACATTTTCTTTTTGTTTTTGGTCAATTAAGTTTGTTGTCTCATGCAATACGAGTTCGTTTATATTAACATTTTCTTTATTCTGTAATATTTTTTTATTTAGGTCATCTATTTCTTTGTTTGCTTTAGCTACTAAATTTGAATTTAGGAAAGATTCTATTTCCTTTGCCTTTTCTCTTACCTGATTAGCTTCTATTTGTTTTTCCTGTGCTTTTGATTTAAGTTTTTGTGAAACATTGTATGCAGCAACAGCTTCTCTTGATAGCTGAATTGATTGTTTTGTTAGTTGTTTTGCTTTTTCAACCTGTTTTGTTTTTTCTTCTTTATTTGTCAATAAATTTGCCTGCAACAAAACATCTTCTGCTTGTTTGGATTTGGATTTAGACAATTTATTTTTTTGTTCTGATATAAGAAGTGATGTTTTAGCATAATGATTAAAATCATCTGCATCTTTTTTAATAGATTCTACATGCTTATACACATCAGAGATAAGTTTTTCTTTATCTTTTGATTTAACTATTACCTCTGTTTTATCACTTTCAAATGGTTTTTCAATTTCTTCTGTTTCAGGTTCATATATTTCATTGTTACTAATATTTTGTTCTTCGGCATTATTTGCCATAGCAATATAATCATCAGGATTGTCAGCTTGATGTTCTAGTTGTTTACTTTTAGAGAGAGCAATATCTGCTTCTGCTTGTTTTGCTTTAGCTTTATTGTCAGAGTTTTCTGCTGTAGCAAGGAGTTCTTTTTTGCGTTTTTTGTTTTTTGTTCTTTCTGCTTCTGCTGTAAAATAATCGGATTCTGATTTGTATTTATCAGCTTGTTTTTTTATTTTTTTTGATTCCTCTTTATATTTTTTTGATTCCTGTTTTGTTTTAGTTACAAATTCCTGTCTTTTCTCATCATCAATTTCGGGTTTTGTTGTTACAGGTGTAGTTTTTGTTGTTTCCAAATTATCAGATAGTTCACTTATAGAAGCAAGCGAGGAATCCGGACCGCTTATTTTTGCCGACTGTTGAACTTCATGTGCATAGTCAATAGCTTCTTGTGCTTGTTTTTGTTTTTCTATATGTTTTTCTTCCAATTGTTTGAATATATTATCAGCTATTTCAGCTTCTCTTTCAAGTTGTTTGGATTCGGTTTCTAGTTGGTTTGCAGTTGAGAGAGCTATTGTTTTTTCATTTGGGTCTGTTATTGTATTCGCTTTTTCAAATGCCTGTTCTGCTTGTATTTTTTTTTGATTAGCCAGATTATTTCTTTTTTCTGCAACATTATATGCTACATCTTTTTGTGTTTTAACTTTATTAGCTTCTTTTACTGCTGTTTTTGCTTGTTTAAGTGTAACATCAACAATTTGTTCGTTAGTGATATTATCTGTAAATTCCGGTTGTTCTGATAAAGCATCTTCAGTTATTACAGGTTCTTCAAACATACCATGAGTTGCATTAACATCAGGATTTTCTTTTTCTTTAATATATGCCAATGTGTTCATATAATTAGTGTCTTGTTCATTTTCAGCATATAATGGTGGAAATTCTATAGTTTTTTTTGTTTCAGGTTTTTTATCTATTCTAACATTATAAACAATCAGCATTCCTTGTTTTGAATTTCTTGTAGAAGAGAAATAAGCATATTTTTGTGCAGTATCGGAAACAAATAAAATATCATCATAAGGGGTATTAATAGCAAAGTCCATATTAACAGGTTTGGACCATTGTTCGTTTACAGGGTCATAAACAGATTTAAATATATCATATCCGCCCATACTATTATGCCCTTTAGATGAGAAGTATAATGTTTTTCCATCAGGTAATATATAAGGATAATTTTCGTCATAAGGAGTATTTATTATATCGCTAAGTTTTTCCGGCTTTCCCCATCTGTCATTTGTAAGTTTATAAGACACATAAATATCTTTACTGCCATATTTTTCTATGCCATAACTTGAAAAATATATTGACTTATTTATATCAGAAAAAAAGACAATACTGGTTTTTTCTTTTATTTTATCAATTTTTGATTTTAAATCTATAGGTTTGGTAAATAATTTCCCTCCAAACTCATCTAATCTATAAGAGTGATAGAAGTTATCTCGGCTTACCTGTTTTTTCTCAATTACATATAAATCATTGATATTAGTTAACAAATTTTTTCCATTGTTACACATTTCTATTTTTCTATTAACATCAAATTTTTTTATTGCTTTTTCATCTGCTTCTTTTATATATTCATTATATTGTTCAATAGCTTTGTTAAATTGATAATCCAGATGGTAAGCAAGTCCCAGATAATAATATAATTGAATATCAACTTTTGGCTTGTCTTTTGCAAATTCTAAATATTTTATAGATTTTTTGATATCCTGTCTGTCAGCCATCAGATTACAAACACCGAATTTGTAATTATAAACAGGGTTTTCGGGATAAACACTTAGCAATTGTGAATAAAAGGGTAAAGCATCAACAAAATCTTCCTTGTTGAACAATTGTTCTGCTTTTTTCTGTAGTTTGTTCTCATACTTATTGTCAGACGCGGTTTGTCCAACAACAACATTAAGTATCAATAAACAGATAAATGCAGTAAGATATATATATTGAAAAAGTTTTTTCACCAGTTAAATTTATACAAAAATAATATAAATTTTCGTAACAAAATTATAATTATATATAAGAATAATATAAAATGTTATACTATTTTAGTAAAAAATTGTTACTTTAAGACGATTTATTTATTTTAAAAAAAATGTAAAATACAACTTTTTTTTTAATTAGGATTTATTAAAAAATGTAAATATCTTAATATCAGGTAATAATGCAGATGATAATACAAGAATA
>CAZOSY010000016.1:0-22772 GCA_964582565.1 uncultured Bacteroidales bacterium
TGTAATATTACAACTTTTTTTAAAAAATTCCAAATTTTTTATCAACTATTTTATAAAAAAATTTGATATATTTTTGTTAGTCCTTGTTATTATTGAAAAAAAATTCCCCAGAATTTTATAATATTTTAATTCATCACTATTTTTTGGTATTTTTATACAAAATTGCTATAAAGATATAAGAGAATTTTTTATTACCTGTTTTATCAAAAAAAAATGAAATATTTTTGCTAATGCTTATTATTTTGGAATTTGATTACCGAAACTTGATTAAAAATTATATCAGCGATAGTATTTAAACTCTATGAGGATTTTTGAACTGCTACTGCTGTTTTTATATTTTCTCTGTAAATTTTTATGTTGTCTGTATATAATAATTTTTTTTTATGTATGTTTGTATGATTAAATAATGAATATGGATTTGAAATATAAAAAACATCTGTTAATTATAATTTTGCTGGCATTTTGTTTGCCTTTTATTTCTGTTGGGCAAATAACAAAGATAATGGGCAAAGTTGCTGATGCAGATACCAAAGAGCCAATTCCTTTTGTAAATATTTCGTTTAAAGGCACAACAATAGGGACAACGACTGATTTTGACGGAAAATATTCATTGGAGACAAAACATGCCGGTGATTCTCTGACTGCTTCTTTTGTCGGATATATACCAAGGTCAAAAAAAATTCAAAAAAATAAATTCCAAACTATAAACATTGAGCTAAAAACAGCTAATATAAATCTTTCTGAGGTTGTCATTAAACCGGGTGAAAATCCTGCTGAAATATTACTTAGAAAAATTATTAAAAATAAAGAAAATAATGATTGCGAAAAATTAGAAGCATATCAATATGAGACATATAATAAAATAGAAATAGATATGAATAATATCACTGAAGAATTTAAGAAGAAAAGGGTCTTTAAACATTTTCAGTTTATCTTTGATAATGTGGATACCTCAACAGTAAACGGGATATCTTACCTTCCTGTATTTATAACAGAATCTTTGTCTGATATATATTACAGGAAATCGCCAAAATCAAAAAAAGAAATAATTAAAGCAACAAAAGTATCAGGAGTTGAAAATGAAAGCATATCTCAATTTTTGGGAGATTTATACCAAAATGTTAATATCTATGATAATTATATAAAATTATTTGAAAAAAACTTTGTAAGTCCTGTTGCAAACTTTGGATTAATATTTTACAAATATTATTTAATTGACAGCACATTTATTGACAATCAATGGTGCTATAATATAATGTTCAAACCAAAAAGAAAACAGGAGCTTACATTTACAGGTAATTTTTGGGTTCATGACACAACTTTTGCCATTAAAAAATTCAAAATACGTGCTGCCAGTGATGCAAATATAAATTTTATAAATAATATGGTTTGCATTCAGGAATTTAAAAGAATTAACAATAAATACTGGATGCTTAGTAAAGATAAATTAGTTATTGATTTTAATATTACAAAAAACTCTAAAAATATAGTAGGTTTTTTTGGTAAAAAAACAACTTATTATAAAAAGTTTGTTTTTAATCAGCTAAAAGATGATAAATTTTATTCTACGCCTGTTAATGTTAATATAGAAACAGGTTCTTTGAACAGAAGCAAAAAATTTTGGTTAAAACACAGGCATGATAGCTTGTCAAAAAATGAAAGAGCTATTTATAAAATGGTTGACTCTGTTAAGACCATACCTGCTTTTAAGACATACGTTGACATAATAAGAATAATTACAACAGGTTATAAACTATGGGGCAATATTGAATTAGGACCATACTTTACCACATATAGCTTTAATGAAGTTGAAGGCAACAGATTCCGTATAGGAGGAAGAACAAGCAATGCTTTTAGTAAAAAAGCAGAATTAAATGCTCATCTTGCATACGGAACAAAAGACGAAAAAATTAAATATGGCGGAGGATATATTTATATGTTATCAAAAAATCCAAGAAGGGACTTTGGCAGTTCATATAAATATGATATAGAGCAACTTGGACAAAGTGAAAATGCTTTTAGAGAAGATAATATACTTGCCTCTGTATTAAGAAGAAGTCCGTCAGATAAATTATCTATGGTTAAAGAGTTTAAAGTGTTTTATGAACATGAATGGTTTCCGGGATTTTCAAATACAATAGACATGGTTTACAGAGATATTTATCCTGTAGGTTCTTCAAAATTCAAATTCCTTCAGGGAAATACCAGTGAAGAAAAAAATACAATAACTACTTCTGAAGTATGGGTTAATACCAGATTTGCTTATAAAGAAAAATATATTATGGGCGAAATAACAAGAACCAGCTTGGGCTCAAAATATCCAATATTTGAATTACAATATATTTATGGTATAAAAAATTTATGGCAAAGTGATTATGAATATCATAAACTTCAACTCAATGTCAGACACTGGTTTAATATTGGGACTATTGGCTGGTCAAAATATATTATTCAAGTCGGAAGAATATGTGGCAAACTACCTTATCCTTTACTAAAACTTCACGAAGGGAACGAAACATATTCTTTTGATGAATATGCATATAACTTAATGAATTATTATGAATTTATAAGTGATAAATATTTAAGTGTTTATTATACTCATCATTTTGATGGATTTTTTTTAAATAAAATACCTTTGATGAGAAAATTAAAATGGAGAGAAGTTGTATTTAGCAAAGGCGTTGTAGGTAGTCTGGAAGATAAAAATGACCCTAAAAATTCAAATGCACCTGAAACATTGTCTGCTTTAGGCAAGCCATATTTTGAAGCAGGTGTGGGTATTGAAAATATTTTAAAAATATTAAGAATTGATGCTGTGTGGAGATTGTCTTATTTAGACAAACCTGATATTACTAAATTTGGAGTTATGGCAACTTTACAGCTGTCGTTCTAAAGATTGAAAGATTGGAAAAATTGAAAAAATTAAAATAGAAATCTCCTATTATTAGTTTTTTAAGTAATTTTGTAAAAAAATATCGCACTTGGAACTTAAATTTACAGATTTATACATTTTTATTATTCCTAGGCAGTTTAGTTCATTTTAAGTATTCGTAGGCAGTTTTAAATTAATACAATGATATTAAGAACAGATAATCTTATAAAAAAATACAGGAACAGGATAGTTGTCAAAAATGTTTCTCTCAAAGTAAAGCAAGGTGAAATAGTTGGACTTTTAGGACCTAATGGTGCTGGTAAAACAACATCTTTTTATATGATAGTAGGTCTGATAAAACCTAATTCAGGCAAAGTTTTTTTAGATGATGTTGAAATCACTGATGACCCAATGTATAAAAGGGCACAAAAAGGTATTGGATATCTATCACAGGAATCTTCTGTTTTTAGGAAATTAACTGTTGAAGACAATATAAAAGCTATTTTAGAATTTACAAATCTTTCTAAAAATGAGCAAAAAGAAAAGTTAGAATCTTTGCTTAATGATTTCGGATTACAAAATATCAGAAGAAACAAAGGAAACTCTCTCTCGGGAGGTGAAAGGCGAAGAATAGAAATAGCAAGAGCTTTGGCTGTAGATCCTAAATTTATTTTACTTGACGAGCCATTTGCCGGTGTTGACCCTATATCTGTTGAAGATATTCAAAATATAATTATAAAATTAAAAAATAAAAATATCGGTATAGTAATCACAGACCATAATGTCCACGAAACACTGGCTATTACAGACAGGGCTTACCTGTTGTTTGAAGGTTCTATCTTGAAATATGGAACATCAGAAGACCTTGCCAAAGACGAAAAAGTAAGAAAAGTTTATCTCGGCGAAAAATTTGAACTAAAAAGATAATTTCAGAACTCTTTATTTTGTAAGTTTTACTGTCTCTTCTATAATTAGTATTTGTCCATAAAGTCAAATATTTTGTTTCCACTTGAATATCCCCGTTTAATTTATTCCATTAAACTGGGGGGGAACACTGATTTTAGAATGCTGATTTTTTTATCTAAAATAGAAAAAATTTGGCTTAATAGACAAAAAATTTATATATCCTAAAATAAAATCAGTTTAACCGCAAGGTTGGCAAAGATTTACGCAACGAACGCAATGCATTACAGATTGTTCACTGCTCTAAAGCCCAATGTCATTTAGTTAAGGGGCTAATCCCCTGAATATAAAAATAATAGCAGCGATTGAATAATGGATTCTAATAAGGTAATAAGGTTATTTACATATTTGGTATTAATATTTCTACTAAGGTTAATCCCGTTAGAAATAAAGTTTATCTTGCGATAAAAAACCTTATTTTGTTATATAAACCTTAGTAGAAAACAATTTAAGCTAGCAACGAAACCTTATTACCTTATTAATTCAATATTCAATAAAAACATACAGTATCGTCTCAATAATTAATGGTAAACCCAGCACATAATCTATATGCAATTTTATGTGCAATTTATTTGCGGGGTTTGAAGTTGGGATTTATTTTAATTTACCATTGTTTTTTGAGAGAATACAACATACATATATAACGTGCTATATATCAATATAATAACTCTTAACTAAATGACATTGGGATTTAACAGGGTGAACGTTCATTGCGGTTAGGTTTAAAAATATTTCAGTATAATTAGTGTATTACAACACCACCCGTCTTTTAATTTGTTTTACACCATTTCTAAGATTATACTTTGGTCTGTTCTTTCTTTTATAATATGGTAAGTTTACAGATAATATGATTTCGTGTGAACCACTGTTATAATGTCTTAGATTAGAAACAGTTATATCATAAGAATAAGCAAGAAAACAGTATTTTTTTATTCTTATTCCTGTTAAAAGAACAAATGCATCTTTGTATCTGTAAGATATTCCTCCCATTATCTTATTTATATAATCTACCCTGATATTAAAATCTATTTGTAAAGGACTGCCAATTGTTTTACTGAGCAAAAATGATGGTTCTATATTATAATTATGTCCTCTCTCTTTTATAAAATCATATCCTCCTGTTAAGTAGTAATGTCGTGTTAATGGCACAACTGCTTCTGTATTATCATTAAAAGATAATTTAATTTTTGACTGAAATAATTGCAGAACCGATAAACCCAAGAAAAATTTGCTGTTATACAAAAAAACTCCAAAACAAGCATCTGGTTTCCATGTCTTGTCTGATATACCCATTGCAACAGCATCATCATTTTCATAGAGAGTGATTTTGTCTCCGTCAAAACTATACCGCATAATATTAGCTGAAAGCCCCATTGATAAATAAAACTTCTCTAATGGAATATGATAAGCATACGATAGATTAAAAGATGTTCTTTTTGTAGGTCCTGTTCTATCATTAATAAAATATCCACCAATACCGATACTTGTTCCTATCATACTATTATAGCTTAACATATCAGTAACAGGTGCATCATCAAAACCAATCCATTGACTACGATGATGAAATTTTATATCCTGATACATCTTGGAACCTGCAACAGCAGGATTAAATACCAGTTTATCCAACATTCGCTGGCTAAATTGTGGAATTTGCTGAGCATGTATATAAATGAAAATGAAAAGAAATAATATTAATGATGTATATTTTTTCATTTTATAAACTCTTTCTGTTAATAACCTAATCTAAGTAGTAAATCAAAGCACAAAGTTCAAAGTTTCAGGTTTCAGGTTCAAAAGACAAAGTTCACAACCCTGCTTGTGCTCGTCTTTGACGAGTGCCTGATTTAGTTGTCGTTTAAAACGACTTATTCGGAACTCGTTACAAACGAGCTCCAGCGTAGTTTCAAGCACAAAGTTCACGACTCTTAATTATTCATCACACTTTTTGCAAGCAATAATTAAACAACTATAAATAATCGTTTAAAGCATAACTCTCTGATAATTAAAGTTTTAGACATTTATCTAACAATTGTTATACTACCTTTATATACTTTTAATTCATTTCCTAAATTAATTATATAGTAATATGTTGCTGCCGGCAAATCTTCCCCGTTATATTTACCATCCCAATTATTTTGATAATTATTTTTTTTATAAACCAGGTTACCGTTTCTGTTGTAAATTTCAACAATATTATTTTGATATACATCAATATTTTCAATATGCCATGTATCATTTTTTCCGTCATTATTAGGTGTAAAAGTATTGGGGATAGTTAATATGCATTCATCTATATATATTGTATCACTTCCTTTGCATCCATAAGGGTCTGTTACTGACAAAATATATTCACCAGGCAACTCGGTTGTATAAGAATCTGAAACAGAAGAAATTGGTTGTCCGTTATGTTCCCATAAATATATATATCCATTGCCAAAATTTCCTGAAGTTAATGTAGGAGACGGATTGGCACACAAGCTCTGGTCTTCACCCAAACTGACAATTATTTCATCTGAAATATTGACTGTAATTGAATCGCTGACACTATAACCATATTTGGTAACAGTTACTATGTAAGTTCCTTCTGAATTAACTATAATATTTTGTGAAGTATCACCTGTTGACCAGTAATAAGTTGCACCTGAATTTCCTGCATCTAAAGCGAGTGATTCGCCATAGCAAAGAGTGGTGTCATTGCCAAGGTCAACATTAACAGTTCCTGCAAAAATAAAATGAGCAATAATTGTGTCAGATGTTACCAGATTTAATATTACATTTTCGTCAGTTGAATTTGGTGAAACAGTATGATTATAAAGTTCCCAGTATTCAAAAGTATAGCCGGAGTCAGGGTCAGCATCCAAAAGTATATCAATATCTCCAAAATAAGAACCTGTCCATGGGTATGTATCAAGTTCTAATGAGTTAATCTCAACATTTCCTGACAAAGGAGGGTCAACAATGATAGTAATATCAAAAGGACCTGTCAAATCATAACAATCAATCATACCATTATTAATAGTAACACATCTTGTTTCAATAAAATCTCTTAATTGCTGCACATTTGCCTGCCAGCCGGCAAAGGTTCCTCCCCATCGGTTAATCTGTCTTTGCATCTCCGGCTCAATAGTAATTATCATGCTATCCAAAAGTGGCAGCATAAAATCACATTTAAAAGTACTATTAGACAAATCAATAAACCGTGATATATAGTATTGCTCAAATTCAGGATTTTCTCTAAGTTTATTGAGTATTGGAATATGTCCTTGTCCTCCGGGATCTGGTAATGCTTCCGGATTGCAAGGGTCTGCATTAACACTTTGGTCAGGAATAGATGTATAATTAATATAATGACCAAAAGTAGCGTCCTCATCCCATAATATATATCTCCATTTTTTCTTGTCTCCATTAGGATTGAGTCCTCTCCACCAGCCCGTATTCCAGTTAAGCCAGTCAGAACAAACGATATAAGAGTTAAGTACTACATAGTCAACTAAACTTTTTACATTGTATTGTGCTTTAACAGAGTCATAGTTTGTCTGGACAGACATATCATTTGACATAATAAAATTATATAAAGTATTCCAATCGGTTAGTGCCTGATTGCCACCATATTCTGCCCATGTTGAGCCCCATGTTTTAATAAACTGTATGTTAAATCTATCCTGGTTATAATAATAATTTGTAAAGTCAGAGTCATCAACTTTTTCGCGTATTTCGTAAACTCCCCAATATTTACCATTAACATAAAGGATACATGGTTCATAAGTTCGTTCGTCAAGTTTTAAATGTCCAATCTGGGAAAGAGTGTGCACATAAGCATCTCTGATATGAGCGCCATCTTCAAATGGATAGTTATCATTAGCAGCAGCTTTAAGTATTAATCTTTGAAATTTGTTTCTGTCTTTTGCTTTAAAGACCTTATACTTTACAGCATAGTTATAACCAAATTGATCTCTCGCTATATAGTCAATTCCCCTTTGGTCATAAGCCCATGAATCATTTCCATGCTTATTAAATTCTCCTGTGCCTTGGTCCATAAAATTCTGGTCAGAATCAAAATATTCAAATGTTCCCAGTGGCTCTATAGAAGAACCGTTAAGTAAATTTTCAACAAGGTTACCGGAAATGGATACTACAGGTATAGTGTGGCTATCATTAATAAAATAGGTGTTTGTTTCAATAAAGCTTGCCGGCACATCAGGCACACTACTGAAAGCTCTTGCCCGTATTACCTGAGTAGCATTGACAGTGATAGAGCCGGCAACCACATTAGATGATGTTGTAGGTATGGTTCCATCCGTAGTGTAATAAATTGTTACGTTAAGGTCGGGAGATGTAATATCAAGTGTTATTGAGCCGGTATATAAACCGGGTGTCTGGCTAAATTGAGGTATGGTTGCATATTCCTGCATAGCATTGCTGTTAGAAGCATCCGGCGTTGGACCGGTAAAAAGAGACCATGTAGAAGCACCATCTGTTGTTCTTCCTCTTGAGTGATCTGTTTGAGCAGGAATTAACTGAATTTGTTCAATTATTGTTCCTCCAGTATCAGAAAAAACTATATACTCCGGTTTGGTCTGAGTTAATTTAAAGCCGGTATGTATGTAGCCACCACTCATTTCATCTCTTGAAGACGCAAAGAATATAAGATAATCATTGCCGGAAATAGTAACAGACGGTATTTCCCATTTAGTTGGATTACCTAACTTATCGCTTAAATAATATCCTGCGAGATTAACAGGCGTTGCACTTGTGTTATACAGTTCTATCCAGTCGGAATATTCAAAGTAATTATCCTGTATTGTAGTAACATTTGAACATGAAAATTCATTTATTACAACCTGTCCGTGTAATGATAAATCAAAAAACAATAAAATACTTATAAAAAAAACTATATTCTGCAGAGTTTTAATCATAATAATCAAATTATTTATTTTATATCATAAAATGCTGTTAATATTTTACAAATATAATAAACTTTTTATAATTTAAGTTTATTTAGACGAAAATTTTGAATTAAAAATTATGGAGTATGTGTAGCAAAATTTAAACAGTGTTTGTCCATAATGTCCGATTTCTTCGTTACGTTTGTCTTTCAAATCAGTCATTTACAAAAGTAAACTCCTAATTTTCAAGAATGCGCAAGCATCGAACCCGAACATTCTGAACTAAATACTTACTTTATAGACAGACACTAAATATTGAGAGGATACTTCGGTTTAGCATAAAAGAATATCCCGTAGGGATTTAATTATTGTAAAAAAATATTACATCCCTTTTATTTTAATACCGCGTAGCGGTTTAATTATTCAAAAAATTCAAATAAACCCCGTTAGATAATAACATATATTTTTCGTTTTGATCTATCTAACGGGGTAAATATTTTTCGTCATATTCTATCTCAAATGTGTGTACAATTTGTGAATACTTCCGATTTCATAGTTTATCATTTTTTATTTATCCCCTACGGGGAATTATAATAATTTACATAATCTTTTTTCTACAATAATTTTACCTCTACGAGGTATATTTATCTGTATCCAAAACTATATTAATTATCTGAAAAAAACAAATTTTATTTATTTCGGTTGTTAATAAACAGGTGATTTTTTCAAAAACAATGTTAATAATTGTAAAATTATTGTTAATTTTACACCAATTATTTATAACCTGAATAGTTACAAAATTATGGAGTATGTGCAATAAAATTTAAACAGTTGATATTATACTAAACCGCTATTTCACATTAGGCGGATTAACCCGAACATTCATAAAGTTCAATTTCTCCTTTAAAAACTTTTGACACATCAGCTTTAAGCCATATATCAGAAAATATATTTTTGTTTCTTTTAAAACTAATGTTTAAATTTCCTCCAAACATTTTTATATTAAAAGACAGATTATTATCAAGATTCATTTTTAAAGAAGCAGCTATGGCAGAGGCAGTTGCACCGGTTCCGCAAGAAAGAGTTTCTTTTTCAATACCTCTTTCATAAGTTCTTACAAAAAGATGATTTTTTTGTATTTCTACAAAATCAACATTAGTTCCTGTTTTAACAAATCTGTTGTTAAAACGAATATCCCTTGCTTTATTATAAACATCCAAGTCCTTAATATTTTCAACAAATCTTATATAATGAGGAGCGCCTGTATTAATAAAAAAATCCGAATCATCAATGATTTCTATATTATCTACATTTTGCATCTTTAAACTTACATTTGTAACATTTCTATTGTCCTTAATTATTTTAGCATTATGTTCTCCGTCAAAAGCAATAAATTTTGTATGTCCAAGTCGGGTAATTTTTAAATAACTGGCAAAAGCAACAATACATCTGCCGCCATTGCCACACATCACATTTCCTGTTCCGTCAGAATTGAAATAAATCATCTCAAAATCATAATCTTTTGATTTATTAAGAAGTATTAACCCATCAGCACCAATACCAAACTTCCTGTTACATAAATCTGATATTATTTTTTTATTTGCCTGATATGGACTAAAAACAGAAGACCTGTTGTCAATAATTATAAAGTCGTTTCCTGTGCCTTGATATTTATAAAATTCTATAAGCATTAAAAAAAAGTTTAATATATAGTATTAACGGCTATTCTTACTAATGATAATTACAATTTGTTCAGCAATTTTTGTATGCTAAAATAAGAAAATAATATTGAATAGCATTATAAATAAAAAAATTAATTTTGGTTTTTAAAAATAAATAGTAATTTTATTAGTTTATAAAATAAACAAATAATATTAATAATTGGGATTTGGAAATTCAAAAATTATGAATTATGAGTTATGATTTGTGATTTAATACTGAAACAAGTTCAGCACAGGTTACTGAAACAGTGATAAAGACAGTTAAGATTATAAGTCTCTGATTAAAAGCATATCAGACTAGCACCATACTTCAGTATGGTGTATAAAATAACACGTTTGTTTTTGGAAGTCGGCTTTAAGCCGACTTTTATAATACGATATTTACATTTAAACACCACAATAAATTGTGGTGCTAATCTGATGTTCAATATGTTACGCCTTAATCAAATGACGTTGGGGCTAGGAGTGAGTATAAAAAAAGGCAAGAATAAATAAAACAATAAAAATTAATTAAAAAATCAAATTTTAAATATTAATAATTGGGATTTGGAAATTGATTAGGAATTAAAAATTAAATATAAACAAATGAAAAATTTTTTAAATTTTTTTATTTTAATATTATTTAACTTTTCTGTTTTTTCGCAAGAGGTTATAACAGATTTATATGTTAATCCACAAATTATTAACAAAAAGAAAAGTTTAGATTATAAAAAGAATTTTAGACAAACCAACCCTGTTATTTTGCCTTTTCTTGATGATTTTTCTTTTGACAATGTTTTTCCCGATACTTGTCTTTGGATTGATAATTATGCTTTTGTAAATACTGATTATCCTATTTATCCGGTTAGTGTTGGGGTTGCTACTCTTGATGCAATTAATGATACAGGCGCACTTTATCCTAATGCTGATATATATCCTTTTTTGGCTGATATGCTTACTTCAAAACCTATTAGAATGGATTCAGTGTTTGGCAGTAGTCCGGGACCAGTTAGTATAGGAGATTCTGTATATTTTAGTTTTTTTTATCAGCCGGGAGGAGGAATAGGAGAGCCATGGGAAAGAATTGGTAATGCCCCGGAACCAGAGGATTCACTTATATTAGAATTTTATTCAGACAATGACTCTACATGGGAGCAGGTATGGAAAACAAAAGGAATTACTTTAGATACTATTTATGATAAATATAACACTTATTTTAAGCAGGTTATGATACCTGTTCTTGATTCTAAATATTTTAATAAAAATTTTCAGTTTAGATTTAAAAATTATGCAAGCATTTCTAATAGCACAGAAGCAAGCTGGGCAGCAAATTGCGACCAGTGGCATATTGATTATGTATATTTGAACATAAACCGTTCAAAAAATGATACAATATATAAAGATATAACATTTATAAAAAAAGCTCCGAGTGTATTAAAAAACTATCAATCAATGCCATGGTCCCAGTTTAATACTGACCCAAATGGAGAAATAAAAGATTCTTTTAGTTTGCTGATAAGTAATCTTGACACTATTACTTATAATTCTTATTATAAATATGAGGTCTGGGATGAAACAGAAACGCTTTTACATACATACGATGGAGGAAATTATAATATATATCCGTTAATTGATAGTGGTTATCAGGATTATGCGCCACATGCCAAACCACCTGTAGATTTTACACTTCCCTTATTATTAAGCGATTCAGCATATTTTGAAATAAAACATATTATACGCGAAGGAATAACCGGCGATAATCTAAGGCAAAATGATACTATACATTTTATACAAAAATTTTATAATTATTATGCTTATGATGATGGCACTCCTGAAAATGGATATGGTTTGTCTATGTCGGGAGCTAAATTAGCTTATCGCTTTACCTTAAATCATCCTGATACATTAAGAGCAATTCAAATATTTTTTAATCAAACTTATAATAGCTCAAGTCAACAATATTTATATTTAACTGTTTGGAATGATAATCAAGGAAATCCGGGTGATGTTATATACGAAAAAGCAGGAACAAAACCTGTGTTTGAAAATGAACTTAATAAACTTTATACATATAAAATTGAAGATACTACACTAATTATTACAGGAACTTTTTATATTGGAATGGAACAAACAACAGATGATAATCTTAATATAGGATTTGACAGAAATACTAACTCTCAGGATAATATTTTGTATAATGTTGATGGTAACTGGACTAACACTATGTTTACAGGTTCTCTTATGATAAGACCTGTTTTGGGAAAAGAACTTCCACAAACAGGCATTAATAAAACAGAAAAAAATATATTTGAATGTAAAATTTATCCGAATCCTTTAAAAACCGGAAATTTGAATATTAAAATAGAAAATAATTTTTGTAATAAAGCAGAAAAATCTTTTTTTATTAATATATATAATGCGATGGGAGAACTGGTTTATTCATCTCCGTATAAAAAGGTTATTAATATTTCTGATTTTGAAAATGGAATTTATCTTATTCGTATCTTAGATAATAAAAACAGCAGATTTTATACAGATAAACTTATTATATCAAAATGAGTTTATTCCACTATAAATTTGCCTATATATACTAAAAATCTGTTGCCCTGACCTGACCTGATTATTTAACTGGGTAAAAATATAAACAAGTTACAAGCAATCCAAAAAAAAAAGACAACGAAACAATGACAGTAAAATTTTTGCTGCATAAAGACAAGAAATAAAAAGTAAAGGCAAACAAAGCAAACATGAAAATTACAAAAACTAAAAAAAGGTGGGGCATCATTTTGTTATTGCTGGCCGTCATTGCCATACTGGCTTTTTATCCGTTGCCGCCACAAGCTCCCATCCAATATTACGATAGGGAAAGGGGGTTGTTAAAAACGGAAAAAGTGGCTACAGAAAAGTGCTTGGTTTGGCTGTATAATAATCCGGTTGGCGAAGCAACATTGTGGTCGCTGGTGAAAAGAAAGTTGGTTTCGTCTATTTATGGCAATATGATGGATAGTCCTTCATCGACCAAAAAAATACAACCCTTTGTTGAAGAATTTGATATCGATATGAGCTCCGTCCAAAAACAGAAGTTCAACTCTTTCAACGATTTCTTTACCCGGAAACTAAAGAAAAATGCCAGACCGGTGGATACCAACTCAACTATTACAGTATCGCCTGCTGATGGAAAATTACTGGCATATGCCGATATCAGCAACAGCGATTTTATCATCAAAGGCTACCGCTTCGATATTTTATCATTTTTGAATAATGCCGACCTTGCTCAAAATTACCTTGATGGCACCCTGGTGATCATCCGGCTTGCCCCTTTAGATTACCACCGTTTCCATTTTCCCATTAGCGGAAAAGTATCACCCATCATCCGGATTGACGGCGATTATTATTCAGTCAACCCCCTTGCTTTGCGCAAAATAATTGAAATATTCTGCCTGAATAAAAGGGAATTTATCATCATTTCAAACCCTTTGTTTGGAGATGTTGTTATGACCGAAATAGGGGCAACCATGGTAGGAAGTATCATACAGACTTATACAGGGAATTTTGTAAAAAAAGGGGAAGAGAAAGGGTATTTCAAATTTGGGGGTTCCTCGATAGTACTGCTGTTTGAAAAAAATAAAATTCGCATCGATGACGATTTATTGATTAATACTTTAAAGGGTTATGAAACTGCCATCAAAGAAGGAGAAAGAATTGGTGTATCGATGATTACACCATAAGTTTCAGGGTATGGTTTAAATTGGTTGGTTCGGGTTAAAGCATACCAAGATTGGCAAAAAGCATACCAACTAGGATATACACAAGCTGACAAAATGATTAAAACTTATTGTAAATAAAAAATCTCCCCCTGAAATTAAGATGGATAGATCATATCTATATAATTTTATGTATATTTGTATTTAAAATATATTAATATTTATGACAAAATCAAATAAGAAAAAACAGAAAAAATCCTTTGGTAAACATCCAAATAAAAAATATATAGAAAAAACAATATCTAAAAAATATGTAAAATTTTTATGTTTATCTGCTATTTTTATATTAACAGTGATTGTTTTTTCAAGTTCTATTAATAATGAATTTCTGACTAATTGGGATGATCAGGATTATGTAACCAATAATAATGACATAAAAGACCTTTCATATCAAAATGTTAAAAAAATTTTCACATCCTACTATGTGGCTAATTATCAACCTGTTACAATGTTGTCTTATGGCATTGAATATAAATTTTTCAACTTAAACCCTAAAACTTTTCATACTACAAACCTTATCTTACACCTTTTAAACATTATTCTTGTATTTCAATTAATTTATTTACTAACCCGCAAAACAGGAATTTCAGCAATAGCAGCATTATTTTTCGCAATACATCCTATGCATGTTGAATCTGTTGCATGGATTTCTGAACGAAAAGATGTTCTTTATTCTCTGTTTTATCTCGGGGCATTGATAGCATACATTTATTATATAAAAAACAAAAAAAATAAGTATCTGATTTATTCTCTGTTACTATTTATCTTTTCATTATTATCAAAATCAATGGCTGTAACAATGCCTGTGGTATTAATACTTTTTGATTATTATTATAAAAGAAAATTTGAGCGTAAAATTATTATTGAAAAAATACCATTTTTTATTTTAGCTATTTGCTTTGGTATAATTGCTATCTTATCACAAAAATCCGGTGGAGGAATATATGAAATACCTTTATTTACTTCATTTGACAGAATTTTTATTGTAAGTTATGCTATAATATTTTATATAGTAAAAATGTTTTTACCCTTTAATTTATCTGAATTATATTATTATCCTGTTAAAACAAACGGACTCTTACCTGTTGAATATTATATTGCTTCTGTTATTATTTTATTAATAATATTTTTAATATTAAGAATAAATAAGACAAATAAGATGAAAAAGGACTTGATTTTTGGATTAATGTTTTTTTTGATAACTATCTCTTTAGTATTACAGATAATCCCTGTTGGACGTGCTATTATAGCAGAAAGATATACATATATTCCGTATATTGGATTGTTTTTTATAATAGGACAATATTATACTCTTGTAAATAGTAAAAAAAATTCCAATAAAGCAATAAAAACAAAATTTTATTTATATACTGTGCTTATAGTTTATATTATCTTTTTTTCATATACAACATACAACAGAAACAAAGTATGGAAGAATGGAATAACTCTTTTTTCAGATGTTGTTAAAAAATATCCTTCCAAACCCTTTGGCTATTGGGCTTGTGGAATTGCTAAAAATAATGCTCAAGATTTTAAAGGTGCTATTACTGATTATACTAAAGCAATTGAACTAACTCACTGTTCAGAAGCATTTATTAATAAAGGGGAAATAAAAAATGATTTACATCTTTATAAAAAAACAATACAAAATAACCATAGTATGGCTGTTGAGTTAGTTGATTGTGCAACAATATATTATAACCGTGGAGTATCAAAGTCAATCCTAAAAAATTATAAACAATCCTTAGAAGATTATAACAAAGCTATTGAATTGAATCCTGATTATGCAGAAGCATACAATAATTGTGGAATTGTAAAAGGAATTTTACAAGATTATCAAGGGTCCATAAAAGATTTTGGTAAGGCTATCGCTTTAAATCCTAATTATACAGAAGCATATAACAATCAAGGGATTACTAAATCAAATTTAAAAGATTATCAAGGAGCAATAAAAGATTTTGATAAGGCTATTGCTTTAAATCCTAATTATGCAGAAGCATATAATAATCGTGGAAATGCAAAAAAAACATTACAAAAATATAGACAAGCTCTAAAAGATTATAATAAATCTATTGAATTAAATCCTGATAATCCTATGACACTTTATATACGAGGAAACTTAAAAATAGAATTAAAAGATTATAAAAGAGCAATAAAAGATTTTGATAAGGCTATTGCTTTAAATCCTAATTATGTAGCAGCATTTATTAATCGTGGACTTGCAAAATATTACTTACAAAAATATCAAGAAGCAATAAAGGATTACAATAAATCAATAGAGATAAATCCAAATAATGCTAATGCTTACTATAATTTAGGATTCTCAAAGTTAAAATTAAATATGAAAATTAAAGCATGCCAAGATTGGAAAAAAGCATACCAACTAGGATATACACAAGCTGACAAAATGATTAAAACTTATTGTAAATAAAAAATCTCCCCCTGAAATTTAGAGGGAGATTAGCTAATGATTATTAATACTATAAATTAACAATAATTAATCAGTTAGTATCATCCTTTTAGTATCAATTTCTTTGTTATTTACAATTAAAGTATAAATATACATACCATGAATTAGTTCTCCTACATTAATTACTATTTTACCATTTCCTTTTAATGTTTTCAGATTATAGCTTTTGATTAATGTCCCTTGCATATTAAAAATTAAAATTGAAGATTGAGTTACATTTTCAGATAAGTAATAATTTATTTTCGTTTCTTCACTAAAAGGATTTGGATTATTCTGGTAAAGAATTGAATTATCAGAATTAGTATTTATTTTTGAATTTATTTTAGTATTACTATTACCTTCTGCAGGCATTAACTTGTTATTGTTTATGCAATATTGAGATAATAATGTAGCTAATGAATCAATCAATATCTGTTGTTCTTTCATCCCCTGAATTAAAATAGGAATAAAAGCAGTATAATTTAATCCTTTATATTCTATTTTATCATATATAATATTACCAAGGGAGTCATATTTAGCAGGATGAATAACTTCAGAAACAACTTCAGGTAAAATAGATTCTACATCCTGAGCAATTAGACCGTAGTGTAAACCATTAGGTAAATTCATAGGAATATAATATGATGTTTTAAAAGTAAAAGTTTTTGGTTGTAGATTTGAAATTATATCAAGAGCATTATCTATGTCCTGAATGTTATCCTTCAACATTACATCAGAATCCCATGTAATATCTCCAGTTGCATGAACATCTCCACAAAAATAACCAGCCCAATTTGCTGTAGATGCGCCTGTAGCTGATGCATAAATACCATAAGCATTTGTTCCACCAGAAGCGAATGAATAAGTTCCGTAGTTTGTAGTAGCATTTTGAGCCTTAGTGTCAATACCGAAACATTCATTTCCTCCTGTATTTACGGCATCTCCTCTAATTGCAAAATTTACACCTAAAGCACCTGTTGCTGTTGTTGCATAAAAAGCACCTCCAAAATTTTGAGTTGCATTTAACCCTTGACCGACTACTCCATAATTAGAAGTGCCAGTTGTAGATGCTTTTCCATGAACACCCGTATTTGTACTTGATGAACCTTTTGCATCTCCATAAACTGCATAATTTGCACTGCCAGATGGTCCGTCTGATATAAAATAACTGGTATACATATAATCATCATTTACTACATTCAATTTACTATTAGGACTATTAGTTCCTATACCAACCTTACCACTAACTGCTGAGTACATATCATTTCCAGAAATTGTCCAGTCACCATCATTAATAGAACTTGGACTAACCCAGTCAGTTTCACTTCCTGTTGTCTGTAATATCTGACCATTTGTTCCCGGGTCATTATTTTTATCATAAAATGCTCCTGTTAAACGCATATTGCCATTTACATGTAATCTCTGAGTAGGATTCCATACTGCTATCCCTACATTATTACTAAAATAAAACTCCAAACCAGATTTACCAGTGAAAGCTAATAAGTCATTATTTTGTAGTATTATTCTTGCATCATAATAATATGTATATGGAGATGCAGAAAAATCAATAAATGGATATGAAGTTTTTGATAGTGTCATATAACCTCCTGTTATTTGCGTTTGTGTAGTAGTTGGTGTAACAACATAGTGAGCACCTCTTATGTCAAGTGTTGCTGTAGGGCTTGTTGCTCCAATCCCTACATCTCCATTATTTTTAATAACCATTTTTTCGCTACCATTAACATCAAAAGATATATAACCAGGGTCATCAACACTATTAATCTGTGTATCGTCATCCTGACAACATGTAAATCTTGTCGCATTTCGTGACGGATTATTAGGATTTTTATTCGGTAAAATAATAGTATCTGATAACGCTTCCTGTTTATTTCCAGAATTCAATTCTGAAATTATTTGTCCATAACTTAAATTAGTTATAAACAAAATTGTTAGTATTAATAATAAATTTTTTTTCATTTTTGTTCCTTTCTTTTTTTAAGTTAATAAATATAATAATTTTAAATTTAATGTTAAATATTAAAAAAATGTATTTTAAGGCGGGTGATTACTCTCTCTCTTTAAAACCATCGGTAATTTGAGAGAAAAGTAATAACAAAAAAGCAAATATTTTTGAAAATAAAGTCATAATAAAATTTTTGACATATTAAATATTTCAAAAGTTGCGACAAAGATATAAATAAAAGATATAAATTCCAAATATTTTATCAACTATTTTATTTTATAAAAAAAAATATTTTTACATATTTTTGTTAGTCCTTGTTATTATTGAAAAAGGAAGTTTTAAGAATATGACCATATTTTTGAGATATGTTATATTTAATAACATTTTTTTGTCTAATTGGAAAAAATCTATGCTTAATTTTTATATTAAATATGTTTGTCCCCAATTTTTGAACTTGACCTTAAAAATTCTGAAAAATTTTACCAATCAAGGTATATTTTTCACAAAAGTTTATTTGCCAGGTTAGCCAGCTCTGAACGTTCTCCTTTTTCTAATCTTATGTGTGCATAAATAGGATGTTGTTTAATTCTATCAATAAGATAAGATAGTCCATTGCTTTGAGAATCTAAATATGGTGTATCTATTTGATATATATCTCCTGTAAATATTATTTTTGTGTTTTCTCCTGCCCGTGTTATTATAGTTTTTACTTCGTGAGGTGTAAGATTTTGAGCTTCATCAACAATAAAGCATATATCTGACAAGCTTCTGCCTCTGATATAAGCCAGAGGAGTTATAACTAATTTTTCACTTTCAAGTCCATCTGTAATGCTTTTAAATTCTTTATCTTTTTCAGCAAACTGATGTTGAATAAATTTCAGATTATCCCACAAAGGTGTCATATAAGGATTTATTTTTGATTTTATATCTCCCGGCAAAAATCCAATATCTTTATTACTTAACGGGACAATTGGTCGTGCAAGATATATTTGTTTGAACTGTCTTCTCTGAGCTAATGTTCCTGCAAGTGCCAAAAGAGTTTTCCCTGTGCCTGCTACTCCTTGTAATGTAACTAATTTAACATCAGGATTGGCTATTGCATGTAAAGCAAAAACCTGCTCTGAATTTCTTGGATATATTCTATATGCAGGATGTTTCTCTATCTTTTCAATTTTTTTACTTATAGGATTATAAAAAGCTAATGTTGAATTGCTTGTTGATTTAAGGATAAAAAAATGATTTGCCACAGGATTTTTTATTCCAATATCTTCAGGTTCACAAAAGCCATTTTTGTAAATAGAATCAATGATATGAGCATCAATATTTTCAATCAATGTTTTTCCCGAATATAAAGTTTTTAAATCTTTAATTTTGCCGGTTTCAAAATCTTCTGCAAATATCTTAAGCGATTTAGCTTTTAGTCGTAAGTTAATATCTTTGGTAACCATTACAACTTTTCTGTCAGGATACTCTTCAGCCAAAGAAAGAGCTGCATTAAGAATACGATGATCCGGCTTTCCTGAATCAAATATTTTTCGGGCATCAAGAGCAAGATTTTTAGATTCTTTCATCACAACTTTAAACCTGCCTCCTCCTGTATTACCAAGTGGTGCCCATTCCTGTAAAGAATTATTAGCAGAGAGTTTATCTATTATTCTTATAAATTCCCGTGCTTCAAAATTTTTTATCTCATGCCCTTTCTTAAAATTATCCAACTCTTCAAGTACTGTAATTGGAATTGCAACATCATTGTCTGAAAAACTATTAACAGAGCTATGGTCATATAAAATTACCGAAGTATCTAATACAAATATTTTTTTTTGTTTTGATTCTTTTTTCATAATATAGTTATTTTATTTGATTTGGTAACGAAACAATTTTTTTTGAGTTTGACAGCAAATATTGTTAATTAATTGATTTTAGGGTTTGCTGTCAAAATCAAGAGGTCTTTTTATACGATTATTATCCCAGGGCATTTATAATGTCATTCTGCCTAAGGCGGATTGACTCTGTCAGGTTCGGCAACTGCCGAACTCTGACAGGTCAGTAATGTCTAAATATTATAGACATAACAATAGTGCTATTTTTCTATAACTTTAAATTCAGTTCTTCTGTTATTAGCTTTTCCCTGTTCAGTATTATTTGTATCAACAGGTTTTGTATCACCATAGCCCTTATAAGAGAGCCGTTGTTTTGTAATATTTTTATTAATAAGATAGTTATATACTGTTTTTGCTCTGTTTTCAGATAGATTTTGATTATAGTCCTTTTTACCTGTATTATCTGTATGTCCGCTTAATTCAATTTTTATCTGAGGATTATTTTTTAGAAACTGTATAAGTTTTTCAAGTTCTATTTTAGATTCAATTTTAAGGTCATATTTTGCTGTTTCAAAAAAAATATTTTTAAGGACTACTGTTTCTCCTATTTTTATTTGTTTTAAAGGAATATTTTTTAAGAAAGGACTTATTTTTGAATGGTAATTTTTTAAAGAAAAGTTTTCTGAATAAAACAGATATTCTTTTTTTGATACATTAAGAGCATAATTTTTATTTGTTGGCAAGCAGATTAAAAATTCTCCGTTTACAGGGTCAGAGAATGACTGAACAATAGTTTTTCCTGTTTCCAAATCCATTAGTTCAAATTTAGCTTTAATTTTTGTTTTAGTATGGCTGTCAAAAACAATGCCTTTCATATATGTAACTTTTTGTGGTCTAATATTTTCATATAAAAGGAATTGATAAAGGTCTTCTTTTCCTTTTCCTCCAAATCTGTCAGAAGAGAAACAAGCTATTTCTCCTGATGTATTAACAATCATATTATTTTCGTCTGCACAGGTATTAATAGGATATCCAAGGTTGACAGGTTTTGTCCAATTTCCGTTTTTATCTTTTCTTGACAAAAAAATGTCCATTTTTCCCATTCCTGTATGTCCGTCAGAAGCAAAGTATAATGTTTGTCCATCAGGATGAATAAAGGGCGACATTTCTTTTCCTTTAGTATTTATTATATCTCCAAGGTTGACAGGTGTTCCCCATTTGCCATCAGGCATAAGTGTTGTTTCCCATATATCCATATTACCTTTGCCTTTATTGCGGGCACTGGCAAAATATATTGTTTTATTATCAGAAGAGATACAAGGTTGCGAATCCCATTTATTAGAGTTAATATGTGGTCCAAGATTAACGGGCTTGGTCCAGTTATCACCTGTTTGTTTTGAATAATACAGGTCGCAGCTTCCATATCCGTCAGAACGGTTACACGCTGTAAAAAACAATGTTTTTCCGTCAGAAGATATGCTTCCTGCTCCTTCATTACCGTGAGTATTAACAGGAGGTCTCATCTTTGTTGCTTTGGTCCATACATTGTTATTTTTTATACTTATATAAAAATCTTCTTCTTCTTTACTGCCTTGAAAATTAGTATATTTGTCTTTTGCTCTGCTAACTGTAAAAATAAAAGTTTGTTCATCAGCAGTTAATGTTGGAGAATATTCTCTGTTTTTTGTATTAATACTATCACCGATATTTACAGGTTTAAATGGCACAGGATTTTTAACAGCATTTATAGCAAATTCACAGTTTTTTAAATTATCTTCACATTTTTTTTGATTTTCAATAGATATTTCAGGATAATTGAGATAAGCCCGATAATGTTTTTTTGCGTCTTCATATTTGCCTACAGATAGTTCAATATTAGCAATAATAAAATATTTGAGAGGAAAAAAATCTGGACTAATGTTAATAGTTTCTTTGTAAGCATCTATTGCTTCTTCGTCTTGTTTTAGATAATGGAATATATCACCTAACAGCAAATATGCTTCAATAAATTTGTTATCAATTTTTATTGCTTTTTTTAAATGTGTTTCTGCATCAATGTAGCATCTTTTATTAGTTAAATTTAAAGCTTTTATATAAAATTTTTCTGCTCTTTTTGATTTGGTTGTAATATTATAACCTTTATTCTGGGCTATACATGAGTTAAGATTTAATATTAATATTGATATAAGTAATATATATTTTTTTATATACATAGCATAGGTTTAAAGTTTAAAGTTTAAAGTTTAAAGTTCAATGTTCAATGTTCAATGTTCAAAGTTTGATTTTTATCTTATTAACTAGTAATTCATAATTCATAATTCATAATTCATAATTCGTAATTCGTAATTCGTAATT
>CAZOSY010000017.1:0-20724 GCA_964582565.1 uncultured Bacteroidales bacterium
CCTAATATAAATGAAATATAATTTTAAATCTTAATACGTAATACTTTTTTTATACCATTAATTTTTTCCATATTTTTAATCAGATAATTTAGTCGTTGTCTATCTTCAATAAAGAGAGCAATAGTTCCTTCAAATATTCCGTCATTACTATCAAAATTAATAGAATGAATATTAATATTTAGTTCATTGGATATAACTTTAGTAATATTATTTATAATTCCAATTTTGTCTATGCCTGTAAATTTTATTTTGGCTAAAAAAGCTAAAGAATTTTCATTAATCCATTTTGCTTGCACTATTCTGTTTCCATATCTTGACATTAATTGAGTTGCGTGTTTACAATTTGTTCTGTGAACTTCTATTTTTTTATTTGAAAATATAAGTCCAAAGACCTCATCACCTGGTATAGGATTACAACATAAACTAAGTTTATACTTTATTTTGCTTGTTTTATCTCCAAGTAATAAAGTGCTTGGTTTATTTTTTAAATTAATTATATCTTTTTCAATTGTTTTATCTTCTGTTTTTTTTGATTTAGTAAAAGGATTTTTAAAACTTATATATTTATGCCATGTTTTATTGTCATTATAAAAAGTTTTTATTTCTTTAAGTCCGATTTTGTTTGTTGCAACATTATAAAATATATCTTGTTCTTTATCTATATTATAATATGATTTAAGTTTATTGATATTAGAAATATCATATTTAAGTTTTACCTGCTCAAAAAGTTTTTTTAATATTTTTTCTCCTTGTATAATTAATTTCTTTTTTTCTTTTTTTATAAAATCTTTTATCTTGCTCTTTGCCCTGGCTGTAATTACTAATTTAAGCCAATCTTCTTTAGGCCTTTGTTTTTTTGATGTAATTATTTCTGCCTGGTCACCACTTTTTAGTTCATATTTAAGAGGTACTAACTTATGATTTACTTTTGCACTAATACAGTTATTACCTATCTGTGAATGTATTCCATAAGCAAAGTCAAGAATTGTAGAACCGGCAGGCAATGTTCTTAATTCTCCTTTTGGTGTAAACACAAAAATTTCCTTTGAAAAAAGGTTAAGTTTAAAATCATCAACAAAGTCAAGAGCATCTGACTCATTGCTTTTAAGTAGTTCGCTTATTCTAATTAACCATTTATCCAAACTACTTTCCTGTTTAACAGACTCTTTATATTTCCAGTGAGCAGCATATCCTTTTTCTGCTATTTGATTCATCCTTTCTGACCTTATTTGTACTTCAACCCAATCGCCTGTCTTGCTCATAACCGTTGTATGTAATGCTTCATATCCATTTGCTTTAGGTATAGAAATCCAATCACGCAAACGGTTAGGGTTAGGACGGTATAAATCTGTAATTACAGAATATACATTCCAGCAGTCATTTCTTTCATGTTCTGATAAGGAAGAGTTGATTATTATCCTTACAGCAAATAAATCATAAACTTCTTCAAAAATTATTCCTTTTTTATTCATCTTGTTCCAAATAGAACTTATAGATTTTGTCCTGTCAATTATTTTATGCTTAACATTTTTTGCTTTAAGTGCTTTTATTATTGGATATTTGAATTTAGTAATGAATTTTTTTCTTTCTAATTCAGTTTCTTTAAGTTTTAAAGATATAGATTGATAAATTTCCGGCTCTGTATATTTTAATGACAAATCTTCTAATTCATCTTTAATGTTATAAAATCCGAGTCGATGAGCAAGAGGAGCATATATATAAGATGTTTCAGAAGCAATTTTAAGTTGCTTTTCATGAGGCATTGCATCCAAAGTCCTCATATTATGTAACCTGTCAGCTATTTTGATAAGTATAACACGAACATCATCAGACAGAGTAAATAACATTTTCTTAAAGTTCTCTGCCTGAATAGAAAATGATGTTGACTGGTCAAAAATTCCTGAAATTTTAGTTAGTCCATCAATAATTTTTGCTATTTTTTTTCCAAAAATCCCTCTCATGTCATCTAAAGTATAGTCCGTATCTTCAACAACATCATGCAATAAAGCACAAACAACGGATGTAACATCAAGTCCTATCTCTGTAACAGTTATACGTGCTACTGCAATAGGATGATAAATATATGGTTCCCCTGTTTTCCTTCTCATATCTTTATGAGCATCTACAGCAAGATTAAAAGCTTTTCTAATAAGTTTATTATCCTGTTTGTTTGTATTTTTACAAGATATTAATAAGTTCCTGTATCTTTTTAATATCTCTTTCCTCTCAATTTCAGGATTAATTGAATAATGCATATCTTGATCCTTTACTATGAATAGTAATTATATTATTAATTATTTAATGTCTTTTCCATAATGAACTCGTATATTAATATTAATACAAAAATACATTAAAATTATTATTCTTTTTGAAAAATAAATATTTTTTTTATTTATTTTTTAAATTAAATTATCTTTGCATATTCTTTTAAAAAAATTATTAATCTTAAAATTAATTATTATGAAAAAAATTATTCTGTTAATTGCCGGTTTAACAATTTGTTTTTCTGTTTTTGCTCAAACAGTTGTTTTTAATGAAGATTTTGAATCTGCTTTAAGTGTAACTTCTTCCGGTAATCCAACATGGGCTATTAGCACAAATATGTTTAATAGTGGCTCAAAATCCGACTCAAACAGAGTTGCTACAAATGATACTTCATATTTAACCACTAATACATTTAGTACTGTTGGTAATTCGTTTGTTATTCTTGAATTTGCTCATATATGTAAGGTGGAAACGCAGGATGCAGCTGAAATACAGGTGTCTAATAATGATGGCGCAAGCTGGACAACTTTAACAGAGACAGAATATTTAGGCACAGGATTGTTTACAGCATCAACAGGTAATAAGTTTACAGCCAACACATATTCTGGATGGCTATCAGGAAACAATGGCGCTATCCCCACAAATTCATGGTGGAGAAATGAACAGTTTGATATATCTTCAATAGCAGCAAATGAATCACAGGTTAAAGTTCGCTTTATCCTTCGCGATGCAAATGGTAATGGAAATAATGGAAATTATGGATGGCTAATAGATGATATTAAAGTAACTGCTGCTACTTATGAATTTACTCCTCCTGTTATTAATTTTAATGCTCCTGTTATTCAGGATACTGTTTATTCTACAGGTCCATTTGAAATATCTGCTGAAATTACCGATGCTTCCGGTATTGACACTGCTTATATTGTATATAATGTTAATGGAGGAACCAACGATACTATTGGAATGTCAAACATAGCAGGAAATACTTATACAGAATATATTCCAGGTTATTCATATCAAAATGAAATTCAGTATTATATCCATGCTATTGATGCTTCAGCTTTTCAAAATTTTTCTAACAGTATATCCAAATCATTTTATACTAAAAAAGGACCTGATGTTGCTGTAATTGGCACAGGAACATCTACTCAGAATTATATCCCTGCTTATGGTTATTATGACTATGGATGGTCAGCAGTAATTTACAAAAAAAATGAAATTAATCTTTCAGGAAAAATTGATTCTATTGCATTTTATGTTGACAACAGCCCTTCAAATTATACTATGCTTAATCAAAAAGTATATATGAAAAATATTCCTGAATCTGTTTTCCCAACTGCTGACAAGCCGGATCCATTAACAATGACACTTGTCTATGATGGAGATATTACTTACAATGGCTCAGGTTGGCACATTACTGAACTTCAAAACAATTTTATATATAGTAATACTGACAATTTACTGATTTACTGGGAAAATAAAGATGGAGATTATACCTCAGGATATCCTAATTTTAGATATACTTCTACTGACCCTGATTATCAAGCTAAATACAAATATCAGGATGGAAGTTTCCCTACAATAGCAGGCAGCTTAACTTATAACAGACCTAATATCAGAATAGCTTTCCTAAGCACTGATTATCCTTATGATGCAGGTATATATCAGATAACCGAACCTACCGGAATTATTTTATCAGCTACTCCTGTTGATGTAAAAACTATTGTTAAAAATTTTGGAACAGACACTTTAACAAAAGCAGAAGTTAACTGGACTGTTGATGATACATTAATGACAGCATATAACTGGGCCGGAAGTTTGGAGCAGGATGTTGCTTCTTCACCTGTTACTATAGGTAATAAATCATTTACACCGGGAAGCCATACCATAAAAGCATGGACAGAAAGTCCTAATGATAGTATTGATATGAATAATTATAATGATACAGCAATCAGTTCATTATATGCCTGTAGTTCCATTTTAAATGGAACTTATACCATTGGTGGTGGCATAGCCGACTATCCGACTTTTGATGATGCTCTGCAAGCATTAAATAATTGTGGAATAAACGGTCCTGTTGTATTTAATATTAATTCAGAAACTTATGACATACAATTAATTATACAGGAAATATCAGGAGCTTCTTCTCTAAATACTGTTACTTTTCAATCATTATCAGGAAATAATAATGATGTAATAATTACTCATTCTGCTTCATCTTCTGCTGATAATTACACCATTAAACTGAATGGCGCAGATTATATTTGTTTCAAAAATATGACAATAAAAGCTACAGGAACAGATTATGCAAGAGTTATTGATATAAATGAAATTGCAACTAACAATAAGTTTCAAGGAAACAAAATTATTGGAATTATCACTACCAGCACTTCTAATAACTTTGCATTGGTATATTCAACAAGTGGCATCAATTCATTAGATTCTTTAAATATTTTTGATGCAAATATTTTTGAAAATGGATCTTATGGTATGTATTATTATGGTTCAGGGTCCAGCTCTCTTGAAAATAATACCATAATAAGTAATAATCAGTTTATTAATCAATATTATGCAGCAATTTATTTGTATTATCAAAATTCGCCCACAATTATTTCAAATATTATTACTACAAACACCTTATATACAACATTTTATGGTATAAGTGCTTCTTATTGTGATAAAGAACTTAAAATTTTGAAAAACAAAATCTCTATCCCTAATGGTGGTTATGGAATAAGAATATATTATTCAGATGGTATCGCAGGACAAGAGGGCTTAATAGCAAATAACTTTGTTTCTATTAATGCAACTTCTACTGCTTATGGAATTTATAATTATTATTCCACTTTTCAAAATATTTATTATAATAGTGTAAATATTACAGGAGCAAATATTTCTAACAGAGCTTTATATCTTTATTCCGGCTCAAATAATATTGATGTTAAAAATAATATTTTTGCAAACAATGGTGATGGATATGCTGTTTACTCTTCAGTAACTTCAGGTATTACTTCTGATTATAATGATTTATATACCAGTGGAACAAATATTGGATACTTGTCAAATGATGTTACGGATTTGCCAGCATGGCAGACCGCCTCAGCACAGGATAGCAACTCTGTTTCAATAAATCCTTCATTTTTTTCAGATACTGATTTGCATGTGATAATAATTGGACTTAATAATAAAGCAACTCCTGTTTCTTTAATTACAGATGATATTGATGGGGAATTACGAGACCTTGTAACTCCTGATATTGGTGCAGATGAATTTGTTCCAAATGCAAAAGATGCAGCAATTACTAACGTTATTGCTCCAAATAGCAGTTGTGAACTTACTGCAAATGAAGATGTTATAATAAAAATTAAAAATTTTGGAACAGATACTGTTTTTTCTGTTAATGTTTCCTATCAGGTTAATGGAGGAACTGTTATAACAGAACCTTACAATGATACAATTTTATCTGATTCATCTTATGATTATAGTTTTATTACAAAACCGGATTTATCAGTTATTGGTGATTATAATTTTACATTTTGGGTTAATCTCACCGGCGACGAAAATAATGCTAATGATAGTATTAAAAATTATATAATTGGTAATGGTTACGATTTTGATTTAAGCGCTTATACAATGGGTTTTGAACCAAACGAAGATTTTACTGAATGGACCATACTTGATGCAAATAGTGATGGACGAACTTGGGAAATTCCTTATTCAAGCTCTTCTTATGCTCATAGTGGCGAAAATAGTGCAAGGTTTTTTAATGGCTCAACTAATGATGGAGATGACTGGCTGTTTTCAAGATGCTTTACTTTAGAAGCATCAAAGACATACAAAATTACATTTTATTATAGAGTAGAATCATCTTCCTATCCTCAAAATATAGATTTAAAATATGGAACATCAAACGATACTACATCTATGACAAATACTTTAATAAGTTTACCTTCTTTTACTAATACAGATTACCAGCAAGCATCAGCCACATTCAATGTAAGTTCAGACAGTGTTTATTATTTTGCATGGTATGCACATAGCCCGTCAGCTAATTATTATGCATTTATTGATGATATAAATATCAACGTTGTGCCTCCTTATGATGCAGGTGTGTCAGAAATTATATCTCCTGACTTATCAAGCTGCATTGCTGAAGGTACCAGTTATAATTTATCCGTTATTGTCAATAATTACGGAGTACAAAATATTGAGGACTCTGTATCTGTAGCTTATATACTTGATAGTGATACTCCTGTTATTGAACAATATTACGGCACAATTCAATCAGATAGTTGTGATACAATGAACTTTACTGCCAGTATTAATAATATAGCAGGAAATCATAATCTGAAAGTTTATACGATGTTACCATCTGATGGCTTTACTCCTAATGATACACTGTTTATTAATTATAATGTTTATTCTCCTTTACCTGTACCATATACAAATACTCTTGACTCTTCTTCTGCATTAAGCGATTTTTGTATTAATACCGGCGGTGATGGAGATGTTGATTACAGCACTTCTGCTGCTAATACAGGAGCAGGAGGAATGATAATGCATGCTTCCAGTTCATCCAACTGGACAATATCATACCCTTCACTTGATTCTTTATCTCCTGATTATGTATGGTCGACAAATGTTAATCCAAGTCATAATGCTAACACACGTTTAATTTTAAATACTTTCGGATATTTGAACTTAAATTTAAAATTTGACCTTAAACAATTGTATCAATCTAATAATGCATATACTAATTTTAGAATACTTGTAAATGGTATCCAGATTACACCTGATATGCGACCTAATGGTGCAACTACAAGTTATGATACTTATGAGTATCAGTTAGCCCAATTTTTACCTGCAAATGATTTAACAATTGATTTTCAATCAAAGGTTTATTATCCAAATACAAATGCTAATTATCTTGACAATATTCAGGTCTATGAGCCACTTGCACAGGAAGCAGGTATTGTATCTATGGATTCACCTGTTCTCGGATGTGGTTTGGCTAACGAACCTGTTACAATAAAAATTCAAAATTTTGGCTCTGACACAATTATAGGCGGATTAACAGCAAATTATAAAATTACAGGCAATCCGGCAGTAATTAGCGAACCTGTTAATGATACAATATTAGTAGGAGATACTTTAAATTATACATTCTCTGCATTAGCTGATTTATCAGTAACAACAGAAGATTCTACTTATGAAATACTTGCTTATATTAACCTTACCGGTGATACAATTCATACAAATGACAGTATTTATAAACAAGTTGATTCTTATTATGTCCCTGAAGACCCTGTTGTATTTAATGATACTGTGACTTATGCAACATCAGCAACACTTGTAGCTATATCAACAGATTCTTTATACTGGTTTGATGTTCCTTACGGAGGCAGTAAAATAGGAACCGGCTCTGCTTATATAACTCCTGCTTTATATGATACTACAACTTATTATGTAGAAGCAGTAAATGGTGCTTCTTATGATGTGGGTCCTGTTGATAATAGTATTGGCTCAACAAATTCTGTAACTTATACAAATCATTTTACAATATTTGATGTCCTTAATCCTAATGGGATAACAATTAACAGTGTTAATATCATACCTTCTGTTGCTGCTGGTGCTGATTATACTATTATTGTTAAAAACAGCAGTGATACAGAAATAAATTCTTATTCAGCAATTACAACAGTTGGTTCCGAAGAAACAGAAACTGTTAATATTAATTTTAATATTCCTGTTGGAACTGGTTATGAAATTGGATTTTCTGTAAATCCCGGAATGATGCGAAATACTACAGGTGCTACTTATCCATATACTATTCCTGATGAAATTACAATTACAGGCAATACCTTTGACCCTGGCTATTATTATTATTTATACAATTGGAATGTAGGCTGCGGAAGTGGCTGTGCAAGTAACAGAATTCCTGTTGTAGCAGTAGTAACCGGGTTCCCTGATACAGATATAGGTGTCATTTCTGTAATTTTTCCTGTTGATGGAACATATCTTACTAATTCTGAAATAGTTACTGTAAAAATTAAAAATTATGGAATAAATCCTGTTACTGATTATTCTGTCAGCTATATTATAGATGCTTTATCTCCTGTTACAGAATTAATTAGTTATACTCTTAATAATGGAGATACATTAATTTATAATTTTAATACTACGGCTGATTTATCTGATTATGGTGACTATCAGTTCAAAGCATATACTTTTTTAACAGGCGATAATATACCGGAAAATGATACTGCTTTTGCAACAGTTGAAAAAACAAATTATTGTGCCTCTGGTGCAACAAGTATTTATGATAATGATATAGGAAATGTTACAATAAGTAATCTTAATAATGGTATAGACACGCCTGTTGTAAGTAATCCTGCTTCTGTTAATACATACAGTAATTTTACTGATTTACCTCCTGTGCAATTGCTTAAAGGAAATACATATCCTGTTTCTGTGAGTCAGATAGAACAGGGTTCTTCTTTTTATTCTGCTTTAGTAAATATATATATTGATTATGACAGAGACGGTGAGTTTAATTCTATTAATGAAAAAGTATTTAGCGAGCAAACACTAAACGCTTCTCAACCTAAAGTTACAGGAAATATTATTGTCCCAACATCTACCTTTGCCGGACTTACAAGAATGAGAGTTGTATTGGACGAATCTGATGTAGCACCTCAATGCGGAACATATACTTGGGGCGAAACAGAAGATTACAGTGTTATCATTGCTGAACAAATACAAAAAGATGCCGGTGTAACACAAATATTACAACCTGTCAATTCTGCCATATATGCTGAAGATGAAATAGTGCCTGTTAATGTTATTATCAAAAACTTTGGGACTGATACATTATTTTCAATCAATGTAGCATATAAATTAAACGCACTTGCTCCTGTAAGTCAATCATGGAACGGTATTTTAATGCCAAATAATACAGATACTGTTTTCTTTACTACAAATATTGTAATACCTTCCGGTAATAATATTATATATGCTTATACCACTTTGGCTAATGACAGCAATACTTTTAACGATACAATATATAATACATTTTACGGACATGCAGAGTTTGATGCAGGAATAGTTCAGTTTTTACAACCAGATCAGGCATATATGTCAGGAATGAATCAAAATGCTGAGGTTGTAGTCAAAAATTTTGGGACTGATACATTATATATGTTTTATATAAAATATAATATTAATAGCGGAATTTTTATTTCACAACCTTGGTCAGGGACATTAGCCCCGGATGCTACTGATACTTTGCTGTTTTCACAAAGTTTTGTTGTTCCTGAAGCAACATATAAAATTTGTGCAACTACATCTCTTAACACAGACGGAGACCATGCAAATGATACATTATGCGAATCATATTATGGAGTATTTACCAGTACATTATCTTATTCTAATGATTTTGATAATGAATTATTTGTTGCATGGTATAATAATCCATCAATAGGTACTAACTGGGAATTAGGCACACCTGATTATGGAGAAACAACAGGAGCACATTCTGCACCTAATGCATGGGATATCAATCTTTCAACAGCTTATGGGGCTAGTGATGTTTCAGTATTATATACTCAGATATTTGATTTTTCAAATGCTTTTAATGCACAACTTTCGTTCTGGCTAAATTATAATACTGAATCAGGTTATGATGGAACTCGCATAGAATATACTACTGATAGTAGTATGATCTGGCATACTTTAGGAAGTATTAGTGACCCTAATGGCGTAAATTGGTATAATAGTTCTATCTATTCAAGTGGTAGTGTAGGATGGTCTGGTAATTCAAATGGCTGGAAAAAATCAGAATACACTCTCTCAGCATTAAATGGCACTCCTTCTGTTATCTTTAGAATTGTTTTTACTTCTGATGGTTCTTCTCAATATGATGGTTTCTCTATTGATGATTTTGTTATTATTAACCCTCAAATTTCTGAAGATGCAGGAATAATAGCTATAAATGAACCGACAGATTCTACTCAAACAGGAAACTCTGTAAATGTAAACGTAAAAATAAGAAATTTTGGCACAGATACCCTTTACAGCATTCCTGTTAATTATACTATAAACGGTGCAAACCTGATTTCTGAAACATATACTAATACATTAGCACCCGGAGATACTGCAGATTATAATTTTACAAATACATATATCTCACCTTCAGGTGTTTATGCTTTGTGTTCATATACAGATTTAGCAAATGATACTTATACTTATAATGATACCATATGTATAAATGTGCCAACAAAACCTGCACCTGTTGATGCAGGAGTAACTGCTATAATAGAACCTAATATGTTAGTCCCTAATGTAGAAACAACAGTAATAATAGCTGTAAAAAATTATGGCACAGACACTTTAACAAGTATTGATGTGCAATATGATATTAATGGATTGACACATGCTACGGAAATATGGACAGGAACATTAGCACCAAATGCTTTGGCAAACTATACTTTTACACAAACATTTACAGCACCTGTATCACAATATAGTATATGTGCAAGAACTGTATTGTCAGGAGATGCTGATAATACCAATGATGAAACATGCGAATCTATATCAGTAGGAATAGATGAACTTAAATATGGAGAACTTGCTTTAGGACAAAATATTCCTAACCCGACAAAAGGCACAACAATTATAAATTATATTATTCCTAATTCAGGTAAGATAAAATTTGATATAGTGAACATACTGGGTGAAAAAGTTTTTTCTGTTAATAAAATATCAAATGCCGGCAAACATCAGATAATTATTAATGTTAAAGATTTTTCCAAAGGATTATATTATTATTCTTTAAAGTTTGATGGCAAACAATTAGTCAGAAAAATGATAGTTGACTGATAATTTTTGTGCATTCCATTTAATCTTATAGAGTAAGAGTAGTAAAACAACTGAAATTTACACACACGTAAGTACAAAAAGCATAAAAAATGTTAAAAGTCCATTTGATGATTTATAAATATAAAGTGGACAAGTTGTATAAGTATAAACAAGTTGGGCGTTCATTGGAGGAGACCGAACTACAAATGAAAAATCCCGATAAAAAAACGGGAATATTTGCATTTCGGCTGACAACAAAATATTGATAACAAAATAAATGAATAAGAAGAATAATATGTAAATTTGTAAGGCCAACAAAATAAAATCAATATGACATAATGAATTTAAAATGAAGCACCTTGCGGGTGATAAAGCAAAATATAAGACGACTTATCAAAAGTATAAAATATTAATAATAAAAAAACCCTTTAACTGAAATCAGAATTTGATTAAAAATGTGTCAAATCAGATAGATATTGAGATATGCCAACAATACATCACATAAAAGCACTATTAATGCAATTATTATTAACTCAAATATTAATATTAACTAAACACACAAAATTATGAAAAAAGGAGTATTATCTACTAGTTTGATTTCTGCATTACTATTTTTTGTAGGGGTCGTTTTTAAAAAGTTCCACTGGCCGGGTGCTGGAATATTACTAATACTTGGAGCTATAGTTGGCATAGTATTTTTAATTATGTACCTGATAAATGGAACAAAGCTCTTGAAAAGCGGCATGGAAAAAACAAATGGTATTATTGCTGCAATTACAATGATCATTATTTTTACAGGGTTTACATTTAAGGTACAGCACTGGCCTGGAGGTCAAATATTACTGATTGCTTCACATATCATTCTGCTGATATCCAGTACCTTAATGTTTATTGATGCTTTTTCTGAAGCTGATGAGAAGAAACAATCCATCAAAGGTTTATTTGCGTTTATTTACTTCATATTAATATCGATTCTTGTTCATCTGGCAGTATTTTTTGATGGTTTTCAACCAGCATTAGGAAATTAATTGATTATAGTTTACTTTGACAATGCCATTTAAAGTTTTCAGACAATAATATGACCGAAAAAGTTGAACTGTATTTATTTGAGTAACGGTTTTTGTGGCAAACTGATTTCGCAATTTAAACTGATGTAACCGGTATATCAAAATGGCAGCGAAACTATTGTGAATATTGGGCTGTAGCCCGCTTCAACTTTCTTGTAAATTGACAGGAAAGTGCCACGCAGTCGGCTACTATTCTTATACTGAACGTTACCAAACATTTCACACATATAACTTAAAAAAGTGAAAAAAACAGTATTAACAATTATTCTTGCATCTTGTATATTCGCAGGATTTTCTCAAGTAACCGATGCTGAAAAAAAATTAAAAACACAAGTAGCCGATTCTACAGATGGATGGAAAACAGGTGGAACTGTATCTCTAAATCTAACACAAGTTTCTTTAACTAACTGGGCTGCCGGAGGTCAAAATTCAATTTCAGCAAATGGATTATTAAGTCTTTTTGCACATTACCAAAAAGGAAATAATATATGGGAAAACTATCTTGATTTAGCTTATGGAACTATTAAGCAAGGAAAAAATGCAAACTGGTGGAAAACTGATGATAAAATTGATTTTACATCTAAATATGGTAAAAAAGCATTTTATAACTGGTATTATGCAGGTTTATTAAACTTTAAAACTCAAATGACAGATGGATATAATTATCCAGATGATAGCACGGTAATTTCTGGTTTATTGGCTCCTGGATATTTATTAGGAGCGATAGGTATGGATTATATGCCAAATGATAATTTTACTGCTTTTATAGCACCAATAACTTCAAAAATTACAATGGTAAACAACCAAACCCTTGCAGATGCAGGAGCATTTGGTGTTGAAGCTGCTGAATATGACTCCTTGGGAAATATATTAGCATCTGGGAAAAATGTTAGGACTGAATTTGGTGGTTATATGCGATTTTTTTATAAAAAAGATATAATGGAAAATATTGGTATTCAAACAAAACTAGATTTATTTTCTAACTATATAGAAAATCCGTTAAATATAGATATAAGTTGGGAAGTATTAATATCAATGAAAGTTAATAAATATATTTCAGCAACATTATCAACACATTTATTATATGACGATGATATTGATATAGCAGTTGACACCAATAATGATGGGATTACAGATAAAGTAGGTCCTAGAACTCAGTTTAAAGAAGTTCTTGGAGTAGGTTTTTCTTATAAATTTTAATTAATCATTAACTAAAAAATATAATTATGGATACAGAAAAAATAGTAGATCAAGTAGTTGAAATAGCCGTTTCATATGGTCCAAAATTAATTGGTGCAATTGTTATATTGCTTGTTGGTTTGTGGATTATAAAATTGCTAACAAAAGCATTCGGAAGAATAATGGAGAAACGAAAAATGAGCGATTCATTGAAACCATTTCTTCGAGGATTAATAAGTGCCTTGTTAAAAGTAATGTTATTTATTACCGTATTAGGAATGTTGGGTATTGAAATGACGTCTTTCATTGCAATTTTAGGTGCGGCTGGTTTAGCTATTGGATTAGCTCTCTCTGGAACATTACAAAATTTTGCAGGTGGTGTAATAATATTACTCTTTAAACCATTTAAAGTTGGTGATTATATTGATGCACAAGGTTATTCAGGAAGTGTTAGTGAAATCCTGATTTTTAACACAATATTAAAAACTCTAGATAATAAGACAATAATAATACCTAATGCAGGTTTATCAACTTCTTCAATGACAAATTATTCATCAGAAAAAACAAGGAGAGTTGATTGGACATTTGGAATAGGGTACGGAGATGATATAGATAAAGCAAAAGAAGTATTAAAAACATTATGTGATAAAGATTCTAGAATATTAAAAGACCCCAAGCTGTTTATTGCAGTTTCTGAGTTGGCAGACAGTTCTGTGAATTTTGTAGTTAGAGGATGGGTAAATGCAGCTGATTATTGGAGTGTGTTCTTTGAAATGAATGAAAATGTGTATAAAACTTTTAATGAAGAAGGACTAAATATTCCATATCCACAAATGGACGTTCATATACAAAAGAATTAGTTGCTGAACTTACCTGAATTTTAACAAAAACGTTTGGTAACACACAATATAGCAAAAAGCGGAGAAGTGCTTAATTTGAACGGTTTTAGCCCGTTTCAGCTTAATCTCAGTTTGATAGGAAATTACCACGCAATCTGCCACCACTCATACAATTTACTATTATGTGCTATTTTAAAAAACTACCTGAAATGAAGAATATTTTAGTTTTATTAATTGTCGTATTCTTTTTAAATAATTCATTTGGACAAAAAATTATTTCGGGTGATTATGGTTACGGACTTAGGCTTTCTTATGACAATAAGACAAATAAACTTACTGGGTATTTCGAAAACTATACTGGTTGGGACGAAGAAACTCAAAGCCCCAAATTTTCTTGTATATTTTACATTCAAGGACTTGTTTTAGGACAAAAATTTAATATAAATACTTATTACCCAACACAAAAAAGAGACGACATCATAGAAGGCACAATTGAAATTATTGACTCTAAGACTGTAAATATAAAATTACTTAAAGAACACGGAGGATGCTGGAATGTTCAACACTTTGCTGACAACCCTGAAAAATTTGGACTAGAAAAAAAAGAAAATTGGGTTCAAATTAAATATGTAGACGTTGACAAGGCTTATTTTTACAAAGACAAATCATCCGATAAAAAAATGAAAACATATTTAATAAGAGGCGACTTTATTTGTATTGAAAAAATTGAGAAGGAATGGGCTTTTTGTACTTATTTCGGAAAAAAAATTACTAAAGGTTGGCTGAAAATAGAAAATCTGAATAATCTATAAACAAAAAAACAGCACATAACAACGGTTAGCATTAATTAGAAAGAACAAAATGAAATTTATATACGCAGACGAACTGAAAAAGACTTTTGATATTTATGGTCATTTCTATAATATGAAACTATCCAATTCAGTTATAAAGTGTCGTAGTGTTTTAGAAATCAAACGAAAAAATAAATCAAATCAAATACCTGACATTATTGTGGTAATGATGAACCCAGGTTCTTCAATTCCTTTGGATAAAAAATATGAGCCAAAGATTTTCTCAAAAGAGCAATACATTAATACTAAAACAAAAGAAATAATCCCAACTAGACCTGATAATGCCCAATATCAAATAATGAGATTAATGGAAATTAACAAGTGGGATTTTGTTAGAATTCTAAACTTATCAGATATGAGAAATGGAAACAGCGGAAAATTTCAAACCGAGTTTAGAAAGGCAATGAAACTTGACAGTAGCAATTCACACTGTATGACTCATATAGACCGTAAAAAGGAATTGTTAGAATGTTTAAAATCAAAGAACGATAAAATTATTGCCGCTTGGGGAAATATTGCAGAACTTAAAGATTCTGCTGAAGCAATATTAAAATTAGACAAGAAAATCATAGGATTGAAAAATGGGAAAATGCCCAACTTTCGATATGCGAGTCCATATATGAAAAAACAGAAGGTTGAATGGTTAACCGAAATACAAAAGGAAATAAATAAAAACTAATGCTAACACTGTATAAAGTAAATTAAAATGCACCTTATACTAACCATTGTCTAAAAATCTAATTTTTTAATACTTATTTTTCAATTGAAAAATAAATTATATTTGCAATAATTTATAAATAAGATTTGGTCTAAAAAGTTTATCCTGTAAGATTTATTTTTATCTGACAGAGTGATATAATCCCTTAAAAAATAACGAAAGATGAAAAACAATTTAAACTCAATAGTATTTTCAATTGCAATTGTAATTGCTGCTATTGTTTTAGGAAATGCTTATTTAAGCAGAACAAAATCAGATGGAACAATTTCTGTAACAGGATTAGGTAAAACCGATTTTACTTCCGACTTAATAGTTTGGCAAGGCAGATTTGAAAAAGAGAATAAGGACTTAAAGAAAGCATATTTAGATTTAGAAAATGACAAAATAATTATATTAGAGTATCTGAATTTAAAAGGCATAAACTCAAATAGTATTGTTATTAATGCAATAAGAACAAGGGAAAAAAACAAGCAAAATTATTCTGATCAAGGAAAATATTTAGGTAAAACATTTATTGGCTATATATTGTCACAGTCTATTCAAATCGAATCTAAAGAAGTAGAAAAAGTAGAAAAAATTTCAAGAGAAATCACTGAATTATTAAACAAAGGCGTTCAGTTTTATTCAGAACCACCAAGATATTACTACACAAAACTTGCTGACTTAAAAATTGAAATGATTTCAAAAGCAACAGCAGACGCAAGAATAAGAGCAGAAAAAATAGCAGAAAATTCAGATGCTAAAATAGGAAATCTAATCTCAGCTAAAATGGGAATATTTCAAATTACAGGACAAAATTCTAATGAGAACTATTCATGGGGAGGAACATTTAATACTTCTTCAAAAAAGAAAACAGCTTCAATCACAATGAAACTGACTTATAAAGTAAAATAATAGTGGCTGACAAATAGCATAAAAATTTACTTTTCTGACTTTCTACAAAAAGGACTTAAATCATAAAAAAATACTTTAACATATAACAACTATACTATTCAAGAATAAGCAATAACAAGTATTGCCAAAACAGATAATATTATCCCTGCCCAGTTTACAGGTCTTAACTTTTCTCTGAATATCAAAAAACCGAACAAAGTTGAAAGAATAACAATGCCAAGATTAAAAATTGGCACAAAACAAGAGACCTGAAAAAAATACAGACCTTTTATAAAATAATAAGTTGAAGCCCAGTTGAGTAACCCAAGTATAATTCCTGCAATAATATTTTTAACCTCAAATCTGTCTTTTGTATATAAACGTTTAACAACAAGAATGATAAATCCTAAAATAAAAGATACTGAAAATACTGTGGCAAGAAACAAAACAATATCATTACCAATATAATTATGTTGTGTATATTTTAAAAGAGAATCATTTATGCCATTGCCAAGAAAAAGTAATAAGGGAAATATAAGATACTTACTTGTAAGTTTTATTTTTTCTTTTCTTTTTAATGTTAAATAAAATGCTAATAATGCTGTTGCTATGCCTGCTAATTTTAAAAAATTAATGTTATCGCTAAATAATATAAACCCTACAAAAACAGGTATCACAACTGACATTTTACTTGAAACAGATGTTATTGTAATACCTACTTTTTGAGTAGATAATGCAAAAATGTTAAAAAATAATATAAATGTTATGCCTGTTATCAGAGCAAACAAAAACCATGGTTCGTAAGGAATAGATGAAAAAGTAAAGTTTTTACTACTTATTGAAAATCCAAAAATCAGAGCTATAAGATAATTTATAGTTATTGCCTGTAATATATTGATTTTTTGCCTGTCAAAAATTTTGAAAGTAACAAAAATACCTGTAGAAGCTAATATTGATAGAATAAGACAGAGCATAATTTTTTGTAAAAAAAGTAAAGTTTAGTATCTTGACAATTTAAATTTGGATCAGGCAGTTGCCTGAATGGAATGATTCCCAGATATATAATGGTTTTATGGTTTTATGGTTAAAAATATGCAAAATAAATATTTATAGATTAAAAATGAACAATATCATCATATTCTTTGGAGAATTCCAAAGACCGCCAAAAAAATTAACCATAAAATCATATAGCCATAAAACAATAGGATGTTTCATAACTAAATTAATATAATATTAGGGTCTAAAGTTTAAATCCTTTTTAATAATTATAATTAGTGTCCGACTAAAAACAAAATATGAGCTTCCTTATTGCAGATTCCTCATTTCGCGGAGTTTACACTGAACGCAGTAAATGTGCTCCATTCGGAATGACAATGGTATTATTTTTTTGGGGATAGGGATGTATTTTCGCAAAGCGAAAATACATCCCTATCCCTTACTCGAATTATGCTGTCATTCCGAGCGATAGCGAGGAATCTCTAACAATTAAACTTGTATTTCATTTTTTAGTCGGACAATAGTGAATAATTATAATTAAAAATGAATTAACCTGCTTTATATTATCTAAAAGAAGTTACAAATTTCTAAAAAACAAAAATCTGTCATTCCCTGCAAGTTGGTTTGAAATCATCTTATCTCTTGAAATATCAGGTGCTTTTATGCCATTATAAAAAAACTTATTACCAATAAATACACGTGCCTCGTCCCATAAATTAGCTTTAATAAATGTATCTAACAGCATTTTGCCACCTTCAACAAAAACAGATTGTATTTCTCTCTGATATAATTTTTTAAGTATTTGCAATGCAACATCTTTTTTAAAATCAATTATATCATATTCTAAATTATGTTCTGATTTATGTTTTACAGAAGTTAATACAAGAGTAGGGGAGGTCTTGTCAAAAATATGTAAATCATTATTAAGTTTAAGTTTATTATCCAAAACAACTCTTAAAGGATTTTTTCCTGTCCATTCTCTTACATTTAATTTTGGATTGTCTTTTTGAGCAGTATTTGTGCCAATTAATATAGCAGGTTCTTCTGCTCGCCATTTATGGACAAGCATTTTTAAATTTTTATCTGTTATCCATGTCGGATTTGCCTCTACCGTATTATCTCTTTTTATGTCAATAAATCCGTCAATGGTCTGAGCCCATTTAAGTATAACATAAGGACGTTTTTTTTCATTATAAGTAAAAAAACGTTTGTTTAATTCTCTGCTTTCTTTTTCCAAAACGCCAACAAAAACATTGCATCCTGCATCACGAAGTTGTTTTATTCCATTGCCAGAGACCTTTGAAAATGTATCAATACAACCAATAACAATATTTGGAATTTTATGCTTTATTATTAAGTCAGTGCATGGAGGCGTTTTTCCATAATGAGAACATGGCTCAAGATTAACATAAAGCGTAGAGCTATTAAGTAATTTTTTATTTTTTACAGAGTTTATAGCATTAACTTCGGCATGTGGCTTGCCAAAACAAATATGATAAGATTCTCCTATTATTTTGCCTTTATTTACAATAACACAACCAACCATAGGATTTGGTGCAACATTGCCAATGCCATTTCGGGCAAGTTCTATACAACGGCAAAGATATTTCTCGTCAATATTCATTTTGTTTTTCAGCATTAAATTATTGCAGATATTTGTGTGAAATTAGAGCCTGACTATTTCCCATATTATATACATAATATAAAAAATAATTAAAAAAACGCCTTCCCAGTATCCAATTTTCCATTTACGAACTATTAATAAAATAAATACAACTAAAATTGTAGCAAAAAGAAGTTTTATAGAAATCAATAAATCTACTGTGCTTACAGCAATCATATTATTATTTGAAAAAGATAATACTATAAGCCATGGTATTCCCAAACCCAGTAATATATCAAAAATATTAGAGCCAATAGCATTGCTTACAGCCATATTTCCTCTGCCTTGCTTTGCTACAATAGCAGAAGATATTATATCCGGAACAGATGTGCCGGCAGCTAAAACTGTTAATGCAATAATTGATTCCGGAATATCTAAAATATGAGATATTCCAATAGCACTTTCAACTAATAACCAACTGAGTATTGCAATAACTGCAAGGGAAATAAAAAATACCAGGTAATAATATTTGAGCGAAGGAAATAATTTGCTTAAAACAAAATCTAATGGTCTGAAAAATTTTTTCCATTTATTTTTATTAGTATTTTTCAGATTCTCTTTTGCAATCTTTGTTTCATCTTTATAAGGGAAAATTTTTCTCCATTTTATAACTGCTACAAAATATAAAAAATATAAAATTATAAAAGATACTGCTTCTATTAATGTAATATGTCCATTTTTAAGAACCATAATAAGCAAAAAAATTGAAAGGGCATAAAAGATAAAGTCCCTGAGCATAGGTTGCCATTTAAGAACTGTCTTTTTTACAACAGCTACAGCACCAACAATTATTAGAATATTAAATATAGCAGAGCCAACAATAGTTCCTATACCAATTGCCTGATGCTCTCCTGATTTAAGTATAGATATAATTACTATAAACAGTTCAGGCGCACTTGAGCCGGCTGCCATTAATGTTGCACCGGCAGCATCAGATGTTATTTTTAATCTTACTGCTATCTTATCTAATGACTCAATAAAATATCTGTCACATACCTGAGCAAGAAGATAAAAAGATATTAACAGAACAATACAATATCCGATTAATGCCATATTCTTTTTGTTTTTATAACTCTTAAAATTTTTGTATCCGAATTCATTGGTATCTATTTGTCCCTCAGTTCCTAAACTTTAAACTTGAGTCCGCTCCGAAAAGTAGATATTTACTTATTTGTCATGCTTCACCCCGTTAGATATAAGATTATATAATAATAATCAATACTCTAACTTAAAATTATCTAACGGGGTAAACTTGTTTCAGCATCTTTTGATATTATTGAAATTAGAGATTCCGAACTAAATTCGGAATGACACAATTTTGACTTTTCGGAAAGAACTCAAACTTTAAACTTTAAACTCTATTTAACACTTTTAAAATATATATCAATCAGCTCTTTTGCAGCAGTATAAGGAGTTG
>CAZOSY010000018.1:0-20356 GCA_964582565.1 uncultured Bacteroidales bacterium
AAAAATTATTTTAAGCTATGCTTTTTGTATTTCTTTTACAATTTCCATTCCTTCTTTGATAGCTTGTAAGTTGATAGGTATTAATTTATGATGTCTTTCAGGCAGAGATTTTTCTAATCCCTTTTCAACATTTTCAAGTTTAATAATAGGTTTTATTTTTAAGTATGCACCTAATACTATCATATTGAAAGTTTTAAGATTTCCTATTTTTGTTGCCTGTTCTACGGCTTCAACTTTATAAATATTAATATCTTTTCTTGTTGGAGGTTTGGATATACCATTAGGTTCGTATAATAACAGGCCACCTGGTTTTACTTTAGATTCAAATTTATCCATAGATTGTTGGTTTAGGATGATACCAGTATCATATTCTCCTAATATAGGGGAGCTTATTCTCTCATCACTTACAATAATAGTGACGTTAGCTGTTCCTCCGCGCATTTCTGGTCCGTAAGAAGGGAACCATGTAACTTCTTTATCTTCCATTACACCGGAATAAGCAAGTATTTTACCCATTGAGAGCACTCCTTGTCCTCCAAATCCGGCAATTATAATTTCTTCTGTCATAATATTTTAATATTTTAATTTTTATCTAAATTATTTAAAATAAAAAATTAATAATTTAAAAGCATTTATTAATCTTCAATATATTTTTTATAATCATCAGGGTTGTCTCTTTCAGAATCTTTAAGGTCTCCCAAAGGATAAAAACGCATCATGTGTTTTTCCATCCATTTATTAGCTTCAAGAGGAGACATTTTCCATCCCGAGCTACAAGTAGAGACCACTTCAATAAAAGAAGTGCCTACATTTTTCTTTTGTATTTCAAAAGCTTTTTTTATTGCTTTTTTGCATTTACGTATATTTGATGCTTTATGAACAGATTGCCTTGTAACATAAGCAGTTCCTGGCAATTGTGCTACTATATCAGTCATTTTAAGAGGATAGCCATTCAAATCTATATCTCTGCCATAAGGTGATGTAGATGTTTTCATACCTACCAGTGTAGTAGGAGCCATTTGTCCTCCTGTCATGCCATACATACCATTATTAATAAATACTATAACAATGTTTTCACCTCTGTTACAGGCGTGTAATGTTTCAGCAGCGCCGATAGAAGCCAAATCACCATCACCCTGATAAGTAAATACAAATTTATCAGGCATTAATCTTTTTATTGCTGTTGCAAGAGCAGGGGCTCTTCCGTGGGCAGCTTCCTGCCAGTCAATATCAATATAGTTATAAGCAAATACAGCACATCCAACAGGAGCTACGGCTATTGTTTTTTCCTGTATTCCCATTTCTTCTATAATTTGAGCAATTAATTTGTGTACTACGCTATGGCTACAGCCAGGACAATAGTGCATAGTATTATCTGTAAGGATTTTACTTTTTTGATATACAAGATTTTCTGTTTTTCTAATATTTTCCATTTTATTTACCTCCTATTATTTTTTGTTTTAAAGCTTCAACAACTTCCTCTGGCGAAGGGATTATACCACCCATACGACCAAAATGTTCAACTTTTACTTTTCCATTGACAGCAAGTTTTACATCTTCTACCATTTGTCCTGCGCTCATTTCTACTGAGAGCATACCTTTTACCCGATTTGCTAATTTTTCTAAAGGTTTAACAGGAAAAGGGAAGAGAGTGATAGGACGAAGCAGTCCTACTTTAATTCCTTTTTTTCTTGCAATTTGTATAGATTTTTGACATATACGGGAACTGGTTCCATAAGCAACAAGCAGATATTCAGCGTCATCACACTGAAATTCTTCATATCTTACTTCTTCTTTTCTCATCTTATTATATTTATCAATAAGCCGTTGGTTTATTTTCTCCATAATTTCAGAGTCCAGTTCCAGAGAAGTAATGATATTTCGTTCTCTGTCAGATGTTTTGCCTATTGTAGCCCATTTGCCTGACATTTTTCTTATCTCTTGGTCTGTCCATCGTGGTTTATAGTCGTTTAATTTAACTTTTTCCATCATTTGTCCTATGGCTCCGTCAGTAAGTATCATAACAGGGTTACGATATTTAAAAGCAAGGTCAAAGCCAAGACCTACAAAATCGTTCATTTCCTGTACTGATGCAGGAGCAAGAACGAGCAAGTGATAATCACCATGTCCGCCGCCTTTACATGCCTGAAAATAATCTGACTGGGATGGTTGTATAGTTCCTAATCCTGGTCCTCCTCTAACACAGTTCATAATTAAGCATGGCAGTTCTGCACCTGCTATATAAGTAATTCCTTCCTGCATTAAGCTTATGCCCGGACTTGAAGAAGTTGTCATTACCTTTTTACCACAAGCAGCACCACCATAAACCATATTTATGGAAGCCACTTCACTTTCGGCTTGTAATACAACCATTCCTGTTGTCTCCCATGGTTTTTCAGCCATAAGAGTTTCCATCACTTCGGATTGTGGTGTTATAGGATAGCCAAAATATCCATCCGCTCCACAACGGATAGCAGCATAAGCTATAACCTCATTTCCTTTTATTAATTTTAGTTCACTCATAGATTTTAAGTTTTTAAATTTTTGTTCTGTAAACAGTGATAACACTATCGGGACAAACAGTAGCACAGTCAGCACATCCAATACAAGTATCCTGCTTTGTAAGATATGCATAATTGTAACCTTTGCTATTTACTTTTTTAGAAAGAGCAATAATTTTTAATGGACATGCTACTACACATAAAGAACAACCTTTACACTCTTCTGTATCTACTATAATATCTCCTTTTATTTTTGCCATTTTTTAAATATTTTTTTATTAACTTTTATATTTTTGCAAATGTATAAATAATTATTATAAAAATAAAATGAAATCATAAATTTTTTTATAAAATATTTTGTATTAATCCTGATATATTGTAATTATTAACACTTTTTATAGTTCTGCTTCAGACGAGTTATATTTTTCAACAATTAGTTGAGCATTATTATATTTTATTACTTTAATTTTTTCTCCTTTTTCAATATATCCTGTTTCTGCTGTTGCAAAATATATGTCAGAATCAATTTCAATTTTCCCAACAGGATGTAAAATTGTCATGGCAATTCCTGTTTTACCAACCACATTTTGCATAGATTTTTCAGCTATTGTATATCCATGGTCAGATTTTTGTATTGTATTTAATGCTAAATTTTTAAATTTTGCAGATGTCAGCAATTTTTTACTAAAATATATTGAACTTATTATTGATAGAAATATAGCTATTATCACAATAAAGAATGCTTTTGTAATGCTTGATAAAGGGACATAAGTAAAGTCAAATCCAATATTGTTTATCATACTTAAAGTAAGTCCTGTGATAACTAGTATTATTCCTGAAATTCCTGCAATACCAAAACCGGGGATAACAAAAATTTCAAGAGCAATAAGTATAAGACCTGCAACAAATACTAATATTTCCCAGTTAGTTGCGAGACCTTCAATATAGAGAGGTGCAAAATAAAATAGTGCTCCTGTTATTGCAAGGGCTAAGGGAAATCCTATACCAGGAGATTGCATTTCAAAATATATACCTCCTATAATTAGCATTATTAATATTCCTTTGATTACAGGACTTATAAGAAAGCCAATAAACTTATCTATGCTGGTAAGTTTTTGCTCTGTAATTTCATAATTTTTTATTCCTGCTAATTTAAAGACATCTTTAATTGACTCTGCTTGTCCTTGGCAAAAGCCATATTTAATTGCTTCGGAACTTGTGAAAGTTATAACTCGTCCTGAATCAGTAATATTTTTAATATATATTCTTGGGTCAACCATAGCTTGGGCAATGTCAGGGTCTCTTCCTTTGGCTTGTGCTGTGGAACGCATCATAGAACGCATATATGACTGGTATTTATCAGGCAGAGCCTCGGATTTTTGATTTACTACTGTAGCAGCACCTATGTTAGCCCCTTTACACATATAAATGCTGTCGCATGCTATTGAAATCAATGCTCCTGCTGAAGCAGCATTATTATTGATAAAAACATATACAGGAATTGTTGACCGTAATATCTTACTACGAATAGAATCTGCAACATCTAATAAGCCACCGTAAGTGTTCATATAAATAAGAATAATATCTGCTTTAATATCATTAGCTTGGGCAAAAGCTTTTTTTGTCTTTCTCCAGACAGGCGGAGCTATCTCCTCTTTAATATCAAACTTATATATTTTATAAGTTTTTGTATCTTTATTGATTGTATCATTTGCTTGATTAGCAAAAGATGCATTAAAGATTAAAAATAAAATATTTATAATAAATAATTTAAGAGTAAATTTTTTCATTAATTAAAATATAAGGTTGATAATTAATTTTTCAAAGATAAATAAATTTTGCTAAAAAAAAACAAGATTTTAAAAAGTAGTAGTATATATATTTAAAATTTTTAGATTAAAGTTTCCGGATTTTATTGTTAAATTCTTACTTCATTGCCCATCAAAATACCGAATTTCAATAAAAAAGGGACTGATTTTCAGCCCCTTTTTTATTGAAATTCTATATTATTTTATAAATATCAGTTTTTGGTAATAGTTATCTTTTTGTTGATAAGACCATCTTTTGTTCTGATTTTAATAAAATAAATTCCTGATTTATATTCTGATGTATTTATCTGAACAGAGTTATCATTAATCATTTTATCAAATACAATTTGTCCTGTAAGATTGTAAATTTTAACATTTTCAATTTTATCAGATGATTTAATGTTTATCAGATTTTTAGCTGGATTAGGATATATATTTACTGATGTATTATCAGAATTTTCTTCTATTTCTGAGCCCTCTTCAATTGATATATCATCCAAAGAGAATTGTGCACCATTATTACCATAGTATTGGAAAGCAATTTTAATGGTGCTTTCTCCTGCATAGGCAGATAGGTCAACTTGTGCATTTGTCCATTCCCATGTTGTCCATGTTGTATCTACTTCTTCATCCCATAATGTATCGGTTGTCCAAGTAGTGCCTCCATCAGTACTAATAAGTACATTCAAATCACAACTATCATTGGGAGCAACTGACCAGTATTTACTTCCCTGAAACCAAAAATCTAATTTGCCATTAGAAACACTTGTAAAATCCAATAAAGGAGTAATCAGTAATTCGTTTTGGTCCTGAAGATTGTCATCATAAAGGCATTTTGCATTATAAGAACCTGTATGTGGGTCAGAATCGTCTATCTCCCATGTTTCTACTCCTGCTAATCCGGTAATTAACCAGCATGTGATACCATTTTCAAAACTATCTATCCATGGGAATGTAGAAATAGCATCACAAAGAGTATTGAAACTGTATGGTCCTGCCCAATAACTTGTATCGCCTGCTCCGCAAACTGCACGAACGTAAAAATCATAAACAGTTCCAACACTTAAGGAAGTTAAATTATACGGATGTGTAGTAACATTTGCCAAAGTACCTGCACCTTGAATAAAATTTGTATTACCCCATTCTATTTGCCATGCACTTTCTGAACCTGCCGGTGTCCAGTCAAGATCTGCTGATGTTGTTGTAATATTATTTACAGTTAATCCTGTTGGAGTTAGGCAAGATGGTGGTGTACAAGAAGCAATAAACGTATGAAAAATTTGTCCATCAGTCAATGTACTTGCATCAGTTATAGTAATTATTTCACCTGCAAACGGATCGGAAAAAGTAAATGAAATTTCGTCATCAAAAGAAGCTGAATTCCATTGTAATTCAATAGTAGAACTATTGCAAATAGAAACAGAATCAATACTATTTGAACCACTAAGTAAAGTAAACTCTTTTATTGTAGTTCCATCTTGAATAACATTGATTGATGCGCCATTCCATCCATCGCCATACGAATCATCCATTGTTATTGTGTATATACACTGCTCTGAAACAGGACATGAGGCAGTTGTAAATGTATAAGGGCCTGCCCAATAACTTGTATCGCCTGCTCCGCAAACTGCACGTACATAAACATCATAGATAATATTTGCTGTTAACCCTGTAATGGAAGTATCTGGATTTGTTGAAACATTTACTGTTGTTCCATATTCAACTTCCCAATTTGTTGCTGATCCGTTTTCTGTCCAACTTATATCTGCTGAAATATCTGTAATATTTGTTACATTTATATTTGTTGGAAACGGGCAAGATGAAGGAATTTCTGTACCATAAATGTTAAATGGAAATCCTTGTGGACCACCTCCATCTATCACATCATTCCATAAGGATCCATCATATTGCATTGCATTTCCTGTAGCAGGTGTGCCGGAAATTGTAATTGGAGGAATCCAGGGACCTGATGTCAATGATCCTGCACATCTCCAAACTATCCAATATTCACCACCACCTAATATTAAACCATTTGTATTACAATATGATATCATTACAGGTCTGTCAGAATTTGTTGTATCGCTACCTCTATATATACCTGTCCATTCAGTAGTTGAAATAACATTTGTAATAGTATCTCCCCAAACAACATTTGTGCTAGTATCACCGGGGGCACCATCTAATATCATAACATGATAACCTGTTATTGTTGAACTAGTAGTTGAACCTGTTTGATATGAAAAAAATGCAATTGAATCAATAGTCCAGCTTGTTGCATTAATTACAACATTATCTGCAATCATATATCCGGTAGAGATTGCATGACCGAACCCCAAAGTTGTATTGGGATATTCAAGTAAGCTATAATCTGCACCACCGGGGCCGGAACCAATATGAGTAATAAGTGGACCATTACTATACAAAAATGACCTATTACCTTGAACTGAAAAATCAAGATTTTTTGACGGTATATAAAAAATACCATTATTCTGTGCATTAGGATCAATATCAGCCAAATTTGTTTGTTCTACTGATACTTTTGCTGTTGCTTGTTTAGCACTTTTTGCTGTTTTCAGATTGTTTGTATTACTGTTTTGCTTTGTTTGAGCAAAAGTAAATGTTGCTATAGCAACAAATACCATTAAAATATAAATTTTTTTTCTCATAATTTTATTTTTTTGTTAATAATTAATTGAATTAATTTAAAAATGCAAATTTAAAACTTATAATTAAATAAAAAAATATATTTATAATTTAAAATTCAAATCACCTATGACATAGTATTAATCTGAATTATTTGTCCATTAAATTATATATTATTATCATTAGCTACATTCTTCAAGAGTAAGGAACAAAAGTTTATTTGTTTTTTTCCCTCAAAATTTATGAACTTAGCGAAGTTTACCAAGTTAAATCATTTTTATTTAGCATGGCAATATGATATGCCTGAAGCGGATAATTAATCATGTTAAATAAAAAAGAAATATTAATCATGTTAAATAAAAAAGAAATATTTTGTAATTTTATTTTTATTATTACATTTGCATTTTTAAAAATATTTAAACAGAAAGGAAAGTAATAAAAATGTTTGCACTAGTTGATATAGCAGGACAACAATTTAAAGTAGAAAAAAATCAGGAAATTTTTGTTAATCGTTTAAAAGATGAACAAGGGACAAAAATTGAGTTTAACAATATATTATTAATAGAAGATGATAATGGAAAAACTATTGTTGGCACTCCTTTTGTTGATGGTGCAAAGGTTTCTGCAAAAATAATATCTCATCTTAAAGCTGATAAAGTCATTGTTTTTAAAAAAATAAGAAGAAAAAGATTTCAAAAATCTAATGGTCACAGACAGCCACTTAGCAAAATTTTGATTGAAGATATCTTTGAAAAGCCGGATAAAACAAAAAAAACTGATGCTAAAACTAAAGAAAAAACAATAAAAGCCAAAGTTACAGATAAGACGACAACAAAAATTGTAAAGCCATCAGTAAAAGCAAAGACAAAAGCTAGTATAAAGTCCCCAACAAAGGCAACTATAAAGCCATCAGTAAAAGCAAAGACAAAAGCTAGTATAAAGTCCCCAACAAAGGCAACTATAAAGCCATCAGCAAAGAAAATTGTAAAGACAGCAAAAAAAATCATAAAAACAGAAAAAAAATAAATAATTTTGTATAACATTAAAATTTAAGCTTATGGCTCATAAAAAAGGTGCTGGTAGTTCAAGTAATGGAAGAGAATCGCACAGCAAACGTCTTGGTATAAAAATATTTGGAGGTCAATCAATACATGCAGGTAGTATTATTGTAAGACAAAGAGGAACTGTTCATAATCCATCAAAAAATGTAGGGATGGGTAAAGATAATACTTTATTTGCACTAATTGATGGAACTGTTACATTTAAAAAAGGTAGAAAAAATAGATCTTATGTCTCTGTTGAGGCATTATCAACCGAGTAAAATATTTTTTAATTAAAACTATATTTTTTTGTGTATTGAAACAGTTTTCAGCACAAGTTATTGATTCTCCTGATTTTATTACTAAGTCAGGAGTTTTTTTTTATTTTCAATTATTTTAAATCTATAATCAAAAAATGTTGCAAATAAATTACATTAGAGAAAACAGACATAAGGTTATTGAACGTTTAAAAATAAAAAATTTTGATGGTGCTGAAATAATAGATAAAATAACAGAACTTGATGATAAACGTAGAAAAACTCAAAAAGTATTAGACGACAATCTATCAAAAGCAAATATACTGGCTAAACAAATTGGATATCTTTATAAAGATGGTGATATAAAACAAGCTAATGAAACAAAACAAAAAACATCTGAATTAAAAGTTATATCTAAAAAATTAAACAAGGAACTTGACTTATATAAACAAGAACTTAAAAATTTTTTGTTACAGGTTCCTAATTTACCACATTCGTCTGTTCAGGGAGGAAATAATGTTGTTGAACATAAAGAAGGTAATATTCCTGAACTTCAAAATAATGCTTTACCTCATTGGGATTTAGCAACAAAATATGATATTATTGATTTTAAGTCAGGTAATAAAATTACCGGTGCGGGCTTTCCTGTTTATAAAGATAAAGGAGCAAAATTACAACGTTCTTTAATAAATTTTTTTATAGATAATGCTGTAAAACAAGGATATACAGAAATTCAGCCACCGGCTTTGGTTAATGAAGATTCGGGATATGGGACAGGGCAGCTACCAGACAAAGACAAACAAATGTATTATATCAACATTGATAATTTATATCTTATTCCCACAGCAGAAGTTCCGATAACAAATCTCTATCGTGATATAATCCTTAAATATGATGATTTGCCAATAAAAAATGTAGCTTATTCCAGTTGTTTTAGACGGGAAGCCGGCTCTTATGGTAAGGATGTAAGAGGTTTAAACAGATTGCATCAGTTTGATAAAGTAGAAATTGTGCAAATTCAAAAACCTGACAAATCATATCAAACACTTATTGGAATGCAGGAATATGTTGCCTCTTTGTTACGAAAATTAGAACTGCCTTTTAGAATTGTTAAACTCTGTGGCAAAGATACAAGTTTTGCCTCTGCTTTGACTTATGATGCGGAAGTTTATTCTGCTGCTCAAAAACAATGGCTTGAAGTAAGCTCTATCTCTAATTTTGAGACATTTCAGGCAAACAGAATGATGCTTCGTTTTAAAGATAAAAATGGGGGAAAGAAATTGCCCCATACTTTAAATGCAAGTGCTTTAGCATTGCCAAGAATTGTTGCTGCTTTACTTGAAAATAATCAAAGCCCAAAAGGAATTAAAATACCTAAAGTCCTTATAAAATATACAGGATTTGATTTTATTGATTGACAGAATTTAAAGTTTAAAATTAAATTATAACTAACATTATGAAAAAATTATTAAAAAATATCTTTTTAACAGCAATATTATTACCATTTTTTCTTATAAGTTGTAATAATTTTAAACATTCTAAAGAAATAAGTAAAATTGATAGCTTATTAACAGTATTAGACAGTGCAAAGGCCAAATTACATGAACTGGATACTATATATGTAAAAAATTACTATGATAAATATTTGGATAATCTTAAACAAATAAGAGAAAATTTTAAAGGCAAAAAAGACGAACTTACTTTTAGAACTATGGAGCAATATGGACTTATAAATAAACCTTTAAGAAATTTTTTAAGGAATTTTGACAACTTTAACAAAGAAATTAATTATTCAAAAACACAACTCAAAAATCTTAAATGCGATATTAAAAATAATAAAATAAATAAAGAAAAAATTGCTGAATATATTGACACAGAATCCAAAGCTGTTAATACTTTAAACAAAAAAATTAATATTAGTGTAAACAGTTCAAAAAAATATATTAAAAAATTTGAAAAACTTAATCCTAAAATATACAAAATAATTAAAGATTTAAAAACACAAATAACAAAAAAAGATACAAAGTCCTAAACCTTTCCGTCTGCTTCTTAACCTTAACAAAGCAAGATTAACATCTCTGTTAAGATATTAAAATAAATTTGTTAAATCATTCTAACCAATACCTAACCTGGACAAGCCAGAGCTAAACAGGTTATACGTTAAATTGACCTAATTTCTAATTTCTAATTGACCTAAAAAATGACCAATTACCCAATGTCTAATTGGTCATTAGTCCGCCTAAGGCAGATGAAATTTTGAAAACTATTGGTATTTGGGATTTGATTAGGTTAATTAGGTCAATTAGAGCAATTAGAAATTATAAAAAAGTTCTATCAGGCAGTTGCCTGATTCTGCCAAAAAATACACGAATATTATAAATAAGATACTAATCATCTCATTTACAGATAGTTATATTAAATTCGTATAAAAAATTTATTTATTTCTTGCTTTTTCTTGCTTTTGCCTCATTTTTTATTATCTTTGTAGAAAATTCTAATTTGCTTTTTTTTCAACTCTTTTAAAATCTAAAAACTATGAAAACAAATAAATTCTTATTAACTTTGATTTTAGTAATATTTTTAAGCATTAACTTTTCTTATGCTCAGGAAATTGCTCACGATTCAATTAATATAGGAAATATTAATGCAGTAATAAATGCTTCTAATCCAATGTTTTATGACTTTAATACTATGGCTCCTCATTTTGAAGTTCCAAAAGCAAGCGGAAAAAATACTATATATGTAAACTCTTTATGGATTGGAGGATTAGATGATGCGGGACAACTACATTTGGCAGCAGAACGTTATCGTCAGTTTGGTATTGACTTTTGGCAAGGACCCGTTATGGATTCAGCCAGTTATTCTCCATATCAGGATAGTTTATGGAATAAGGTATGGAAAATAAACAAATCTGATATAGATTATCATATTAGCCACTGGCAGGACCCTGGATATATTCCTTTACAAGTTATTGCTGACTGGCCTGGAAACGGAAACACTAATTTAGGACAGGCAGTAAAATTAGCTCCTTATTTTGATAATAATTATGATGGAATATACAATCCTCTTGACGGGGATTATCCTCTTATACGCGGCGACCAGTCCGTTTTCTTTATTATTAATGATGACAGAGATATACATACAGAAACAGGAGGCGATAAATTGGGTATTGAAGTTCATGTAACTGCTTATGCCTTTGACTGCCCTGTTGACTCTGCAATACATAATACTGTATTTTTGCACTATGACATTTATAACCGGTCCGATAATAATTACCATGGTATTTATATAGGTGATTTTGCAGATTTTGATCTTGGCTATGCAAATGATGATTATATTGGCTGTGATCCAACACTTGACTTTTTCTTTGCATATAATGGATATAGTACAGACGGTTCAGGACAACCGGGCGCTTATGGAAATCATCCGCCTGCTCAGGCAGTTACATTTTTGAATGAACCTTTAAATTATTTCGTATATTTAGTTGCTATGGGAGGTGGAGGTCCTTGGGCAATGACTATACCTAATACAGCTGTTGAATATTATACTTTCTTAAGAGGTCTTTGGAAAGATAGTACACATTTTACATTAGGAGGGAATGGTTATGGAGGGACTATACCCACTAATTATATATTTCCAGGCGATCCAAACGATACAACACAATGGAATGAAGCATCTGTTGGTAATTATCCTTATGACAGAAGAGTCGTTGGCTCTTACGGACCTTCTAATCTTAATGCAGGAGATATAAAACAATTAGATATGGCTTTTGTATTTGCAAGAGATTTTTATGGAGATAACCTGACAAGCGTTTATCTGCTTAAACAACGAGTAGATGACATCAGAAACTATTATGCAAATAATACTACTCCCTGTGGCGGGTGCTTTAATGTTAATATAAAAGAAAATACTAATCTACATCAGGCAGACAAAGTAATTGTTTATCCTAATCCTTTTAATAACAGCACTACATTTAAAATCAATATACATAGCCCTCAAAACTTAACTCTTATAATATATGATATAACAGGAAGAGAAATAAAAAAGATTGAACATATTAATAAAAATAAAATTTCTTTTACAAGAGAAAATATAAATAACGGCTTGTATTTTTATAAAATAAAAAGTTCTGATAAAACTATTGGTATAGGTAAGCTGATTATTAATTAGAGTTTGTTTGTAAAGTCAAATCTTTTATTCTTATTATTTGGCACCAGTTTTGACTTTATGAACAGAATTATACACAGTATAAAAATTTTGTGGGATGTACAGGATTTGAACCAGTGACCCCCGCCCTGTCAAGGCGATGCTCTAAACCAACTGAGCTAACATCCCTGTTTAGTGTTTATCTATATATCTTTGGAATAATCGTCAATATCAAACAATTTTAGTTGGTTTTTTGTAATATGATAATCCTCTCCCTGTGTTGGATTATAGTTATTTTTAATATATTCTTTTATAGATTTTTTTATCAGTTTATTTGGAGTAGTTTTATGAACTTTACAATAATTACCAATTAACTTCTTTTGTTTATCGGAGATTTTAAAAGTAATTTTTTTAAATTTTATTTTTTTTCTTTTTTTTGGTTTTCTTAATACTTTCATAAAATAATTTTAGTATCTAATTCATCTGCCTTAGGCGGATAAAAAATGACATGTAAATATTAAAAAATTAATCCTGTTCAGGAACATCTCTCAGAAACTCTTTTATATCACCAATAATTTTATTTGCAAGGCACTCAGCTTTTACAATAGAATCACTTTCAGAATAAATTCTGATAATTTCTTCGGTATTGGACTTTCTTAAATGCACCCATTCTTTTTCAAACATTATTTTAATACCATCACTAATATCAACAGGTTGTTTCTTATATCTTTTTTTTATTTTACTAAAAATTTTATTAATATCAATTTCAGGACTTAATTCAATTCTGTTTTTTGAAATAACATATTTAGGATAAGTATATTTTAGAGCAGAACAGGTTTTCCCTGATTTAGCTAAATAGGTAAGAAACAAAGCAATGCCTGCAAGAGCATCACGACCATAATGTAAGTCAGGATATATTACACCTCCATTACCTTCTCCTCCAATAACAGCATTTTTTTCTTTCATCATTTTAACAACATTTACTTCGCCTACTGGTGAAGCAAAATATTCTCCGCCAGCTTTTTCTGTAATATCCTGTAAAGCTCTTGTTGATGATAAGTTTGATACAGTATTTCCTTTTTTGTTTTTTAATATATAATCAGCAACAGCAACAAGTGTATATTCTTCACCAAACATCTCTCCGTCTTCACTTACAATAGCGAGACGGTCAACATCAGGGTCAACAACAAAGCCAAGATTTGCTTTATATTTAATAACTTTTTCAGATATATCATAAAGATTGTCAGGTATTGGCTCCGGATTGTGCGAAAAATTTCCATTTGGCTCGCAATTTAACTCATAAATTTTATTAACACCTAATGCTTTAAGAAGCAAAGGAACTGCAACTCCGCCGGTAGAATTTATGCCATCAACAACTATTCTGAATTTGGCTTTCCTTATAGCATCTACATCAACCAATGGTAAATTAATTATTTTTTCAATATGTTTTTTTATAAAACTATGGTCTTTGTGATATTTACCTAATTCATTTATTTTTGCAAAAACAAAATTCCTTTGTTCTGCAATGGATAAAACATTACTTATATCTTTGTCAGAAAAAAATTCTCCTTCACAATTTAACAGTTTTAAAGCATTCCAGTTTTTAGGATTATGACTTGCTGTGATAATAATTCCACCATTAGCATTCAAATCCGTTACAGCTATCTCTACTGTTGGCGTAGTTGACAATCCTATATCAACAACATCAACGCCCATAGATATTAAAGTGCCAACAACAATCATATTAATCATCTCACCGGATACACGGGCATCTCTACCAACAACTACTTTAACTTTCTTGCTTTTAGAAAATTTATTTAAAAAAGACGCAAAAGCAGATGTGAGTTCAACGATATTTACTGGGCTTATATTATTATCAGGGCTACCTCCTATTGTTCCTCTAATACCGGATATTGATTTTATTAATGCCATTTTATTAAATTTATGCAAATATAATTTTTTATTATATTTTTTATAATTAAAAAAAATTATTAATATTTAATATTTTTAATCAACTTTGCAAATTAAAACAAAAAAGTGTAAATCGCAACGAATTAAAAAATTGACATTCCGAACATAGCGAGGAATCTCTTATACAAACGCACTACCAAAATGACAGGAATATTAATAAATAAAACAATTTAATAATATATTTTATAAATTTAAACTATGGATGAAACAGTAAAAAAAAACTCAAAAATGAATATCTTGAAGGTTATTTAGTAAAAAAAGTTAGCCGTTTAGAAATAGGAATCCAATACAATAATCATAAAAAAATACAACGACACACAGGACGAGAAATATAAACTTGATCTTACGGAGGAACATCTTTATAAACTTAGTAGAATCGGGATATAGTAAGGACTAACATTACAAAAGAATTTGATGATAAAGGAATGTATGATTTATAATGTAATTTTATTTTTTTCTTTTTATTGTTAACGATACTCTGTCTGAACTTAAAAAAGTAAATTGATTAACTGTTGCCTCAGTAATTTTCATAGAATCCTTTTTCCCATTATTATGAATAACAATTAACATCTTACCATCTTTTGATAGTTCATAGTCTTCTGTTTCTATTTTATCACCTTTTTTGTTAATAGTGTATACTTTGTCTTCTGTAAATTCAATATAGTCAATATCAGTTTGTGATATATAAGTTAACAATGCTATTTCAATGTCAGATTTAATAGTATCAGTATTGTTAATGCCTAATATTGTCCACTTCCCTTCCAACTTGTCTGTGGTGCTCTGTTTAGTTTGGCAAGCATAGAGTGAAACAAATATACTAAAAATCAGAATTATATTTTTCATAATCGCGTTTTTAAATATGCTATAATTGTTTTATAAGATGTGATAAACTTTGTATTCATATGTCATTTATTACAATTCACCACCACATTAACAGTAACATTTATATTATCTTTACATTGGCTAAAATCGTCAGCAATTACTCTGAACTCTTTAATCAAAGCATCATTGACAGCCTTGTCATTGAGAATGTCAATAACTTGGTTTTATTTTACTTTTATGATTGCATATACGTAGTAATAATTATAAAGTTTCATTTTTTTTATTTGTTGTCTTAAATTTTGGTTTAATAGAATTAGTTCTAAAATATATCTTTGATGTCTTGTTGCAATTAAGTTATCTGTCAAACAAAATTCTTTTTCTTTTAGAAATTTGTTAAATGTTCCATTAACAAATGTATGAGTAAGTGTCATCTTTCATTCCGACTTGTCGGAATTGTGCCGGGAATCTGCCTAAGGCGGATAACGATGCAAATTAAAAAAAAAGTATTAATATTTAATATTTTTTATCAACTTTGCAAATTAAAACAAAAAAGTGTAAATTGCAACGAATTAAAAAATTGACATTCCGAACATAGCGAGGAATCTCTTATACAAACGCACTACCAAAATGACAGGAATATTAATAAATAAAACAATTTAATAATATATTTTATAAATTTAAACTATGGATGAAACAGTAAAAAAATCTCCAAAAAATACTATAAAAAAAAGTATAAGCAAATTCACTATGGCAAATACTCCTGTCCTAGAATATGGGAAATTGCCACCACAGGCACTTGAACTTGAAGAAGCTGTCCTCGGTGCATTAATGTTAGAACAAAATGCTTTAAATGCTGTAATTGATTTGTTAACACCTGAAATGTTTTATAAAGAGTCGCATCAAAAAATTTTCTTCGCAATACGCAATTTATCAGCACGTTCAGAACCTGTAGATATACTAACAGTTACTAACGAACTAAAAAAAAATGGGGCTTTGGAAATTGTAGGTGGTCCTTACTTTATAACACAACTAACCAATAGAGTTGCATCATCAGCAAATATAGAATTTCATGTCAGGATAATTATACAAAAATATATTCAACGCGAACTTATAAGAATAGCTTCTGAAATAACAAAAGAAGCTTATGAAGACAGTACTGATGTCTTTGATTTGCTTGATAAGGCAGAACAAAATTTGTTCGCTATAAGCGAAAAAAACTTTAAGAGTATCTCTATGGATATGAAAAGCTTATTAAAAGATGCTATTGATCAAATTGAACTTATAAGCAAACAGGAACAAGGACTAAGCGGCGTGCCTTCGGGATTTTCAGAATTAGACAGGGTTACTTCCGGCTGGCAAAAATCAGACCTTATAATCATTGCCTCACGTCCAGGTATGGGAAAAACCGCTTTGGCAATCTCAATGGCAAGAAAAATAACAGTAATATATAAAAAACCTGTTGCTATATTCTCTCTTGAAATGTCTTCACTACAACTTGTAACCAGACTTATATCAGGAGAAACAGAAATTAGTTCAGGAAAATTAAGAAGAGGTAACCTTGAACAATATGAATGGCAACAACTAAACTCAAGAATAAAAAATATTGCAGAAGCCCCTTTATATATTGATGATACAGCTGCATTATCAATATTTGAACTAAGAGCTAAATGCAGACGAATGAAAGCAAAATATAATGTTGAACTTATCATTGTAGATTATTTACAACTAATGTCAACAGGTAATGAAAATAAAGGCAACCGTGAACAGGAAATAAGCAACATATCACGCTCTTTAAAAGCACTCTCAAAAGAACTAAATATACCAATAATCGTATTATCACAGCTAAGTCGTGCTGTTGAAACAAGAACAGGATCTAAAAGACCTATATTATCTGACCTTAGAGAATCAGGAGCTATTGAACAGGATGCTGATTTAGTATTATTTATATACAGACCCGAATACTATAAAATAAATGTGGACGAAGAAGGAAACTCTACTGAGGGCTCTTCTGAAATAATTATTGCAAAGCATCGTAACGGCGCATTAAAAACTATTAATCTGCAATTTGTTGATAAATTTGCTAAATTTGTTGAACCTGATATCACTAGTCTTGATGCTGATAACCTTAAAACAACAAATGATACTGAAAAAGGCACAACAACATATACTATTCAATCAAAATTAAATGATATGGATGATGATAAGCCATTCTAATCCGCATAGATAAAAAGAGTAGATAAAATTTATCAAACCTTTATGATAAAAGACGATTAAAAATTATGAATTATAAGTTTTGAACTTGAAACTTGTGCTGAACAACGTCACCCTGAACTTGTTTCAGGGTCATTTCAGGATCATTTCAAAGTTGTTGAAGTATCGATCAAGTGCCCGACTAAAGAGAATGATTACGCCTAAGGCGGATTTAGTAATAAAGTAGAGACGAGGCATGCCTCGTCTCTACTAATAATGTAATACAAAAATATAAATAGATGAAACGTTTTTTAATACTAATAATCTTTTTAACAATACTATCTCCTATAGTTAAAGCATCTTATATATTTATTCCTATGGATAATTCTCAAAAAAATCATCTAAAAGCTTATGGTATAGCTTACTGGACTTTACAAAAAGATATAGAAGTGAGTTGGCTGCTAAATTATAAAGGAGGAAGCTTTATGTGTAAATATTATGAATTTATAGAAAATGAATGTGTTATAAGAGGCGTGTCATATAATATAATTGCTGATGTTCAATCTACTGCTATCTTACAAGAAATATCAGAGCCAAATATTAATATGGATGAAATAAAACTTTATAAAGCACCTAAAATAGCTGTATATTCTCCTAAAAACAAACTACCTTGGGACGATGCTGTTACTCTTGCCCTTACTTATGCTGAAATACCTTATGATGTCGTATATGATGAAGAGGTCTTGCAAGGAGTATTACCTTTATACGATTGGCTACATACACATCACGAAGATTTTACAGGACAATATGGAAAATTCTGGAGCGCATATAGAAATGCTGCCTGGTATAAAGAACAGGTAAAAGAATCAGAAGAAATAGCTCGTAAATTAGGATTTAAAAAAGTATCTCAACTTAAACTATCTGTTGCAAAAAAAATAAGAGATTTTGTCGCAGGCGGAGGATATCTGTTCTCAATGTGTTCGGCATCTGATAGTTTTGATGCTGCTTTAGCATCTGATGAAGTTGATATATGTGATGTGATGTTTGACGGAGACCCTCCTGACAGAAACGCACAACAAAAACTAGACTATGATAAATGCTTCGCGTTTACTAATTTTACATTATCTAAAAATCCTTATGAATATGAAATATCTTCTATTGATGTTACTCAAACACGACCAAAAAATATAAATGAGACAAATGACTTCTTTACTCTTTTTGAGTTTTCGGCAAAATGGGACCCTGTTCCAACAATGTTATGTCAAAATCATAAAATGGTAATTAAAGGATTTATGGGACAAACAACAGCATTTAATAAAAAATATATAAAATCAAATGTATTGATAATGGGCCAAAATAAAGCAATAAATGAAGTACGATATATACACGGGGAATATGGTAAAGGAATGTGGACTTTCTATGGCGGACACGACCCCGAAGATTACAGACATTTTGTTGGTGACCCACCTACAAAATTAGACCTGTATCCTAACTCACCGGGATACAGATTAATACTAAACAATGTATTATTCCCGGCTGCAAAAAAGAAAAAAAGAAAAACTTAATTTGTTCTGTTTTAAATTTTAAATATTTCAGATTCTAAAACATACATAATGATAGATTTTAAGAAATTTGAATTAAAAAATGGATTAAAAATAATATTTAACAAAGATGAGACAACACCTGTTGTTGCTTTAAATATTTTATATAATGTTGGCGCTAAAGATGAAAATCCCAAACAGACAGGACTTGCACATTTGTTTGAGCATCTGATGTTTACCGGCTCTGTAAACATCCCTAACTATGATAATCCTCTTGAAAAAGCAGGCGGAGAAAACAATGCTTTTACTAATAATGATATTACAAATTTTTATCTGACAGTTCCAAAACAAAATATAGAAACAGCTTTTTGGTTAGAATCGGACAGGATGAACCAATTAGCTTTTTCTCAAAAAAAATTAGATATACAAAAAAATGTAGTTATTGAAGAATTTAAAGAAACATGTCTTAATCAACCTTATGGCGATATATGGCTATTATTAAGACCTTTGGCTTATAAAATACATCCATACCAATGGGCTACTATAGGCAAAAAAATATCTCATATCCAAAGTGTTGATATGCAAGATGTTAAAACATTTTTTGAAAAATATTATTGTCCTGATAATGCAATAATGACAATTACGGGAAATCTTGAATTTGAATATGTAAAAAAAATATCTGAAAAATGGTTTGGACATATAAAAAAGGGAGGAAATAATAAAAAAAATATACCTGCTGAGCCAAAACAAACAAAAGCCCGTAGATTAACTGTTGAACGGGATGTCCCTTTTGACACACTTTATAAAGCATACAAAATGTGTAACAGAACAGATAAAAATTTCTATACCATAGACCTGATATCTGATATCTTATCAAATGGCAGGTCGTCGCGCCTATATAAAGAACTGGTAAAAAAGCAAAAACTCTTTAGCGATATTAGTGCATATCACTTAGGTTCTATTGACAAAGGACTTTTTGTTATCTCCGGAAAAATAATAAAAGGTGTTAAAATTGAAAAAGCAGAAGCATCTGTTAATGAAGAACTTGATAAGATAAAACAAAACTTTGTAAAAGAGCAGGAACTAAATAAAGTAAAAAATAAAATTGAATCCACGCTTATCTTTTCAGAAACAAATGGAACAAACAAAGCTATGAATCTTGCTTTTGCTGAATTAATAGATGATGCCTCTCTTGTAAATAAAGAAATTGATAATTATCTGAAAGTAACATTAAAACAAATTAAAGAGCAAGCTAATCTGTTGTTCAATGATACTAAATGCTCTACTTTATACTATCTGGCAAAAAAATAACTCTTTATAAATCAAAGTAAACAGTTATTTGCTATCAGAGATGAATATTAAGAATTTTCAAAAAGAATTAATTGGTTCTACCACGAATTTAATGGAAAATTATAATTTAGCAGGAAAAACAATGAT
>CAZOSY010000019.1:0-19971 GCA_964582565.1 uncultured Bacteroidales bacterium
GCCTATAATGAGAAAAAATAATAATACTGATGTTTTTATTGTTTTCATAGTTTTTGTTTTTAGTAATACAATATATTAATTTTGGGCTAAAGCCCTACAAACAGGGAGAAATCAGTTACCCCGACCTTAAGGTCGGGGCAATTGATAATATTCTGAATACTTGGGGCTTTAGCCCAAAAAAGATTAAACTAAAATTACTTCTTAGATCACACTCAATTTTTAAATATTACTTACAAACAAAGATATACTATTTTTTTATTAAAAGCAAATATTTTATATCAAAATGTAAAAAATATTTATAAACCGCTGTATTTAGATAGTTCTAAAATAATTAATTATACCAATAAAAAAATATTTTGTTGACAAAAATCAGATTCAGATATTATAAGTTCTTTTAATCAACAAATTATTTATTTATAAACCAAAAAAATTATAAACCCGATTATTCTATAACAACATAGTTCCACCCGAATTTATCAGGATAATCGCCTGTTTGAATGCCTTGCAATCGTTTATATAATTTTGTTGAGATTGGCCCTGGTTCACCATTTTTACAATATTTATAGACCTTACCTGTATCTCTGTCAAGTATTTTACCTATAGGAGATATTACAGCTGCTGTTCCACAGGCACCGACCTCATCAAAATTTCCTACTTCTTCAGCTAATACCTGTCTTCGTTCAATTTTCATTCCCATATCTTTAGCCATATCCATCAAGCTTTTATTAGTAATTGATGGCAGGATAGATTTAGATTTTGGAGTGATATAAGTATTTCCTTTTATTGCGAAGAAGTTTGCAGGTCCACATTCATCAATATATTTTTTCTCTTTTGAATCTAAATATAACACAGAAGAATATCCTTCGTCATGTGCTCTCATTGTTGACACTAAGCTTGCAGCATAATTCCCACCTACTTTTATATTCCCTGTTCCGTTTGGTGCGGCACGGTCAAAATCTCTTACTATTTGAACATTTACCGGCTTAAATCCTGCTTTAAAATATGGGCCAACAGGAGTTACAAATACAATAAATAAATATTCATCAGCTGGTTTTACTCCTACCTGAGTTCCTGTGCCTATAAGCAAAGGGCGGATATACAAAGAAGCACCTGTTCCGTAAGGAGGAATAAATCTCTCATTTAACTTTATTACCTTTGTTATAGCTTGTTTAAATAATTCTTTTGGAACAGGAGCCATCATAACTCCATCAGCAGAAGTATTTATTCTTTTTGCATTTTCTTCCCAACGAAAAACTCTTACTTTCCCATTCTTTCCTCTAAAAGCTTTCATTCCTTCAAAAGCTTCCTGACCATAATGAAGTGTGGTAGCAGCCATACTAATACTGATAAACTCTGAAGAAGAAATCTCCAATTCTCCCCATTTGCCATCTCTCCAATAAGAACGGACATTGTAATCGGTTTTAATATAACCGAAAGATAAATTTTTCCAATCTAAATCTATATTTTTATTTTTTTTCATAACTATTATGATTTTTAAAATTATTTATTATAATGAATTCAAATTTAGTGCTAATATATAAAATATTATTGTTTGAATTTATTTTATCAATTTATTTTATGTATTTTTGTAATCTATTATATAAATATTATCTTATTTTTTTAACTTTTAATTTTTTTTATATTATGTTAAACAAAATAAAATCACAATTTTTAATTCAAATCAGGCGAACTAATGTCTTAATAAAGTTAATCTGTATATTTTTAATCTTTTTAGCATCTGTTATTAGTAATAATATTTATTCTCAAACAAACAAATGCCTGTTGATTGATAAAAAAGCATTAAATTATTATACATTCGAAGATATAAATAATATGTCTTTAATAAAAATAAAACAACTAAACTATTTATATAATAAATCTTTTATTATTCCTGATAAATTTAAAAATATTATTAATACCAAAGAAATAGATATTAGAAATTACAGTGGATACAGAGAAAAAAATAAAAGAGTTAAAGTTCCTTTAAACATAAATGAAAGAGCAAGCAGTGAAGAATACATAATTTTGTTATCCGGCTCTGAGGTAAGACATAAATTTAAGGATATTGAACAAAATTTATATAATATTAATTCAAAAATAACTGATAAGAGATTTGAAAAAGGGGGAATATTTGAGGGCTTTACTCCTGAAAAAGAAGTGCTGTCAAAAAGGAATCTTACCAGCAAGACATTTAAAAATGATAATGGCTCTTTCACTTTTTTTGGCAATGCCGGCGGAGCTTTACATTATAAAGATAAAAATGGATTATGGCAGAATATTTATACTGACTTTGTAAAAAAACAAAAAAAATATACCTGTGACAAGATACAAGTGCCTGTAAATATGCCTGTTACTTATAATCCTAATACTGGATTTACTTCAAATTTCGATGGCGCAATATTACATCAATGGAAAAATTACAAAATTGTTGCTTTAGATGAGCAAGGAAACACAAAACTTATTTCAGAAATATCAAATATCAATGGTATATGTAATAAAAATGAAATAAAATATAAATCATCTTCAGAGACAGAAGATATTTTTACTCTTGGTGCTGACCGCTTAGAACATAATATTATAATACAAAAATCAATATTAAATAATGTCTCTTCAGAATCTTATCTTGGATTTCAGGAAACTATAGAATTACCTAAAAATTGGACTGTATGGACATTTAAAGATTACAAACCTGGCAAACAGATTACATCTCATATATGGATAGATTCTGATCTTGCCATTGTTGATGAGAAAGGAACTGTCGTTGTTTCTTTTCCTCAACCATTTATTGAAGAAACAATTCCTGATACAACCGTGGTATGGAGTAGAAAAGATAATGCATACATTGCTGTGCCTGTCTATGACAACACAACAGGACGTTATTTTGTTGAATTAAACGGCAATAATTTGAATATTACAACTGCTGTATCCTGTAGCTGGTTACTTAAAAATAATATTGGCTATCCTGTTACTCTTGACCCTACAAATGATTTTTATCCTGTTTTTAGTTCTTACTGGACAGGATATGTATGCGGTGAAGATACCAGTAAAGGTAGCGGAAATATTTTAAGCACATATAGCTGGGGCATTACTCACGGATTTTCTATGTATGATGTATCCTCAATACCCGACAACTCAACAGTAAACAATGTTGATATTTATCTTAATCTGTATAATCATGGTGGGACATATTGTGCATATAACGACAACTCTTATCTGGCACACGACCCTACCAGCGCAACCGGTTTACAATTATGGAATGATATAACCACAGGTGCAAGGTATAATGAATACTGGTGTATAGATACACCTTATACATACAAAAATACTATACTCGGTGGCAATGCTAATTCTGATATGCAAGCATCTATAAATGGTGATAACAGATTTAAAGTAGGACATGAATATACTGATGATAGTCCATATTATAGTTATTTTAGAGGATTTAATACTTCAGGAAAAGAACCTTATGTAAAAGTTAATTATGAATATAATATTCCTCATACTGTAATATATACCTGTGATGATGTATTTTATGATACTGGTGGAGCATCGGGAAACTATGAAAACAATGAAGATTATACAATTACATATTGTTTTGCTTCGGTAAACAGTACTTGTATAAGAGCTGTGATATCTTATTATGAAATTGAATCAGATTTGGATTCTCTTTCAATATATGATGGTATTTCTACATCTGACCCTTTACTTGCTACTTTGACAGGGTCTTCAACAAATCCATCTGTTCAATACACTTTAGATGACAATGGCACAGCATATTATGCACAGTCCGGCTGTATCACATTCCGCTTTTATTCAGATGGAGCCATTATTGATCAGGGCTGGAAAATAAAAATAGATTGCCCTGATAATTGTGTTGCCCCTGCTTATTCACCAAGTGATACTGCAAGTGATAACTGTGATACATATACACCAATATGTAATCTAAATGGATATTATGGTAATACAAGTTCTTCATATACAGATGATCATACAGAATTAAATATTGATTCATTAGGAATTTTTTGTGGAACTATTGAAAATAATTCCTGGCTATCATTTATAGCTGACTCTACTACCGCAGTATTAGATGTATGGGTAAGTAATTGTACGGGAATACCACCACTTGGTAAAATACACGGTATTCAAATACAGATATACGAAACTGATTGCAGTTACGGTAATTTTACTCCTAAATCAAATTGCTGGAGTCCAAATAAAGAAGCAGATGGAGAGATAACAGCTACGGGCTTAACACCTGGCAATCCTTATGTAATAATGATTGATGGATGGGGAGCAGATCATTGCGATTATGTTTTCTCTGCAAGTATGGGTGTTAACGCCGCTAATGCTGGTCCTGATAAAACAATTTGTGAAGGAAATACTGCTTCTTTAACAGCTTCGGGAGGTGTAACTTACTCATGGTCCGCTTTGCCGGCTGACCCAAGCTTATCCGGACAGGAAAGTGAGCAAACAATTAATGTATCACCCGTGCAAACAACAACATACTCTGCAACAGTAACAGGAATTAATATTTATTGTCTGTCTGCTATAGACGATGCTGTTATTACTGTTAATCCTATTCCCTTAGGTCATTATCAAAATCCTGAATTAGCTTCCTGTGGAGGTTTATACTCTCGTTCAAATACTGATATCTGCTTGGTAAATGCTGTAACAAGCTATGATTGTATTGGGTGGGATGAGAGCGGAAAGGACTACTGGTTTAGTATTAATATGACCGCCGGACAAGTATTAGATGTTCAGCAGGTATCAAGTTCTGTTGATTTTGATTATTTTATAACAAATTCATCCGGCTCAGGCAGTTGTTATAATGGTGCTTATGGTGGTTCAGGAGTTACTGCTGCTATAAATAGCACAGATAATTATTTTGTCTCGTGTGATGGTTATAATGGTGCATCCGGAAATTTTACAATAAAAATTAATTGCATTAACCCGCCAATATCAGCATCAGCAGTGCCATCTTCTATTTGTTATGATTCAGGTGATACTGTAATGCTTACTTGTTCCGGTGGAGGCGGTACCGGGACAACTGTTTTCTGGTATTCAGGTGCATGTAATGGCACTTTAATAGGCACAGGAGATACTATAACAGTAAATCCAACCTTAACAACAACATATTACTGTAATTATGGAATTAATGGAGAACATACAAGTTGTGCCAGTGTAACAGCAACAGTAAATCCTTTGCCAATAGCTGATGCAGGCACAGATATAAATATTCCAAATGGAACACATACTATATTATACGGAGATGCTTCGGGTGGCAGTGGCGGACCATATTCTTATCACTGGGAGCCAGCAGATTCTTTAGTAAATTCTGATGAACAAAATCCAACTACAGTAGATCTTACAACCAGCACGATTTTTACTTTATTTGTAACAGACGGTGCCGGATGTCAGGGGACAGATCAGGTAACTGTAACAATAACAGGCGGACCTTTAAGTGTAATTGCAAGTGCTAATCCTCCATCTATTTGTGAAGGCGATGCAACACAATTAAACGCACTGGCAAGTGGCGGTTCAGGAACTTATACTTATTCATGGTCATCAAATCCCCCGGGATTTAATTCGGCAATTGCTGACCCTATCGTTTCACCAACAGTAACAACAACATATTCGGTAACTGTTGATGACGGATCTAACACTGCAAGTGATAATGTTACAGTAACAGTAAATCCTTTGCCTGTAATTACTTTTTCTTTACAATCTGATGTTTGTGAAAATGCAGGACCAATAGAACTAACAGCTACACCATCAGGGGGAACTTTTTCAGGTGCAGGCGTAACCGGTAATTATTTTGACCCAACAGGTATAGTAGGTGGTCCATATACTATTACTTATACTTACACAGATGCAAATGGATGTACAAATAGTAAAACACAAGATATAGCCGTATTTAGTTCTCCTGATGTTTCCTTTGATGTATTATCAGATGTTTGTGATAATATTCCGGCATTTACATTAACAGGAGGTCATCCTGACGGAGGCACTTATTTAGGTAATGGGGTAAATAACAATATCTTTAATCCGGAAACAGCCGGACCGGGCATTCATACTATCACTTATACTTATACCGACGTAAATGGCTGCACTGATAGTTGCACACAAAATATATCTGTGCTTAACTCTCCAAATGTTACTTTTGATCCGTTATCAAACGTCTGTGATAATACTCAGGCATTTACATTAACAGGAGGTCTTCCTGACGGAGGCACTTATTCCGGTGATGGAACAGATAATGGAATCTTTGACCCGGAAATATCCGGACCTGGAACTTACACTATTACTTATACTTATACTGATATGACAACGAGCTGTTCAGATACTATTACACAAAATATATCTGTAATTTCTTCGCCTGTTATTACGCTTACAAATGACTTAACTAATGATTTTGCTTATCAGGGACAATCAATTACTTTTACGGCTAATCCTGCGGCCTATGATAATTATGAGTTCTTTGTTAACAGTTCTTCGGTTCAAAATGGAGCAAGTAATGTTTACATAACAAATACTATTCAGGATGGAGACACTGTTTCTGTTATTGCAACAGAAGATATTTGCGAAAGTGTAAAAGATGAAATGATAATTGCTGTAAAACCTATACCAAACGCCTTTACCCCTGATGGTGATGGAGTAAATGACATTTTTATTAAGGGATTTAAAGAACTGGATTTAACAATTGTAAATCGCTGGGGACAAAGATTGTATAAAGGCAGCGATGGATGGGATGGAAAATATAACGGAAAATATGTGTCTCCCGGAACATATTATTATGTTATTATTATTAAAGACAATGAAGATAATGAAATTAAATTAAACGGACCGGTTACAGTTATAAGATAATATACAACAAGTTTAATTTTATGAAGGTATAAAGTTTAAATTAAGGACATTGTTAATTTAAGTATAGATAAATTCATTTTTGCAAAATAAACCTGTCAGGTTATATGAAAAATAAAAAATATAAATTTATTAAACTTCCATAATCCTTCTAAAACGGATAACTTATAGGTTTATACAGAAGAATGATTATAATTTTACAGTAGAGATGAGGTGCGCCTTGTCTCTACTAATAACGTAATACAAAAATATAAACAGATGAAAAAAACAACATTAATTTTAATTGTTATTTTACTGGAATATTTTATTGGGTCAGCTCAAAATGACATACAGTTCAGTAATTTTATGTTTAACAAATTATCATTTAATCCAGCTACAGCAAGTTATAATGATTTTTCCGGTTCACTTACAGCCCGGCAGCAATGGACAGGATTAAACGAAGCGCCTTGCTCTCAAATGTTAAATGTTCATACAACTTTTGAAAAATTAGGTGGCATAGGATTGTCTGTAATAAATGACAAGTTAGGTTATGAAAATTCAATAAATGCTCATTTAATCTATGCACGAAATTTTATGTTATCAGAAAAAGCATTCTTTTCAGTCGGGGCAGGTATAGGTCTTACAAACAAATCTTTTGACTATTCAAAACTTATATTTGAAGAGCAAGGTGACCAAAATGCTTCAAAAGCTTTAAATGACGAGACAAAACCTGATTTTTGTTTTGGACTAACTTTTAATACTTCTAATTTTACGGTTGCTTTATCTTCAACCCATCTTACCAAGTCATTAGATAAATCTACTCTATACAAAACGCCAAGGCATTATTATATTTTTTCATCTTATGAAATAAAGACCTCTGATAAAGTTGATATTATTCCATCAATATTTATAAAAAGCAGCACATTTATCACTCAATATGAAATAAATACCAACACATTTTATAATGATAAATTCTGGATAGGTCTTTCTTACAGAATTAATGATTCATATATAGGACTGATAGGTTTTAATATCACAAAAAATTTACGATTAGCTTATTCTTATGATATAAATGCTAATGACCTTAGTTCATATAGTAATGGTTCTCATGAATTTATGCTTTTATTTTCTGCCAATGAATTTAAAAGAGATTTTACAACAAAATCATCAAGTTTCTTTTATTCGCCTGAATCGGAATAAAAAAATACTTTTCATCTGAATTAAAACTATCAACAGGATTAGGTTAATTTTGGCTTAATTCATTCACTTTCAAAAAAAAAGGAAAAAAAATTTTTTTATCAAATTATTTTTTTATCTTTGCAATTAATTAAAAAATTAATCTAATTATTAACTAAAAATTTAAAAACTTATGAAAAAAATTTACATTTTGTTTGCTGTATTAATTTTTGCAGGATATACTTACGGGCAGCAACGTAGTATATCGGGTGTAATAAATTTGGAAAAACCAAATTTTTCTGTAAAAACACCAACAGACACATTAGAACCTGGTCAATTTCTTTCTGGCTCACCAGTATTATATAGTGCTACTGGTGGTGGCTATGTTGTTGGAAACAATAGTTATGGAGATATTGCAAAAGGACAACAATTTCTTGTAACTACTGGTTATAAAATTGAAGGAGCACTTTACTGGTTTGGTGCTAAAGAAGCGGTCTCTGGCAGTGGTAATGTTGCTTTCAAAGTATGGGATATGGATGGAACTACCGGTACTACTACAGCAGGTACTGGTCAGACATGCCCAGGAACAGTTTTAGGAACTGTATCTGCTTCTATAGGAAATATTGATACAGCTGCTTATACTGTTGCAACTTTTGCAACTCCAATAACAATATCAGGTGATTATGTTATTGGATTTGATGTATCAGGGATAAGTACTGATACTGTTGGCTTAGTTAGTACAACTGATGGCGAAGGCGGTAGCGGAGAACTTACATGGGAACAATGGAGCGATGATACCTGGTACACACTACTGCAAGCATGGCCTTTAGATTTTGACCTTGCCATTTTCCCAATTGTTGATATGACTGTAGGTTGTGTTGATGGTAATAATTTCATTTTCGGAATGAAATTAAGTCAAAACTATCCAAATCCAACTTCAAATCAATGTTTGATAGAATATGAACTTAAAAATAATGCCAGTGATGTTAGTTTGGATATTATAGATGCTAACGGAAGAACAGTTCTTACAAAAGAACAGGGAAATAAAACAGCAGGAATATATTCAATAAATTTAGATGTAACAAATCTTGCAAACGGAACTTACTATTACTCTTTAAATGCTAATGATCAAAAATTAATAAAGAGAATGACTATTGTTAAATAAATTTTTCCCTAAAAAGAATTCTCTAATTTAAAAAAGCCCCTAAAATTTAGGGGCTTTTTTTTTGTAAAAGGCAACAGGTCTATAAAACAGACATGGCAACATCACCAAGGCAAGTCGTCTTTTAACCTACTTTATTATATCACTTTGCAAAACCTGTAATCTGCATGAGGCGGACAAGAAATGAAATATAAATGTAATCCCAAAAGTCAAATTTTTGTGTTTAGTAATAATATCACCTTTCCCTCTAATTGATATACAGCATTTCATACAGTCAACCACGGATTAAATAAATATAGTAATAGTAAATACTATCACTTTTTAGAATAATCTTAAATATATTTTTAAATAAAAAACCCCTAAAAATTTTTTAGGGGTTTTTTTTAATCTTATTTTTATAAAAATAATTTCTATTTATCTGTTGACAATCATTTTTTTGGTTAATCGTTTGCCATCAGCTATTAAGGAATAATAATAAACCCCATTGGATAATTCATTAGCATTTATTGTTATTGTATATTTTCCGGCTAATTGTTTTCCTTGTTGTTGGACAAAGACCTTTCTTCCTGTTACATCATAGATTTCAAGAGTAACATCAGAATTATTTTCAACTTCATATTGAATTAAAGTAGAGTTATTAGCAGGATTAGGTTGATTTTGGCTTAATTTCATCCCTGAGATAAAATAATTGCCATCAATACCAACTCCGGAGGCATCAACAACAGGAAAGAAAGCAATTGAATTATCTACACCATAAACATGGTCTGCTTCGGTCCAAAAAGCTGGAGCAGCAGGATATTTCCACCATGTATATTCTACACCCATAATTCCACTTGCGCCACCATCAGCACTAGATACAAACCCAATAGTATCATTATTTGTATAAAAATCCTCAACATTTACAACAACAGCATAGTCAGTAGTAACATTAATTGGAGTTGCAAAAGTTGCAACAGTAAAATCAGTTGTATCAATATCAGCCCATGGAACTGTTGTAGTTCCTAAAACTGTTCCAGGACATATAATATCATAGTCTGTTCCACCGCCATCATAATGACTTGAATCGTCAAGTGCATTAACAGTAACAGTTAAAGAAGACCCATTGGCAGAATTTTTGTATATATCGCCTACCCATATTAATACTTGTTCTACCTCATATCCTAATCCTGTAATGATATAACCCTGAGCACATTCAGGTGACCCAACTACAGCTGGAGTACCAGACCAATTGCTGCCAAAAACAAATCCGCCACCTGTATTTCCATAAATTGTAGCTTGTCCAAAATTAAAAAAATCATCAATAAAGATTGTGTCTGTTGGAGTTTTTGTGTCAGAAGCATTAAAATGTGTCTTTTGCATAGGAGTTACTCCTTTAACCTTTTGCTGCACAATTTGATTTTGTGCATACGAGAAACCTGCAATAAAAAGTATTGCAAACAAAATGTAAATTTTTTTCATAAGTTTTTAAATTTTTAGTTAATAATTAGATTAATTTTTTAATTAATTGCAAAGATAAAAAAATAATTAATAAAAAAAATTTTTTTTTTGCATAAAATACAATAAATTTGATTTAACTTTTTTTTGATTTAAATAATCACTACTGATAAAAGATTAATAAAGATTCGTATAAAGCTAAACTCTGACAGAATTAATCCGTCTAAGGCGTAACAACATTACAAAATTGATAAGACATTAGTGAAAAATAATGATAACTTTTTACTATTATCCGACTAAAAATTTTTTTTTCTAATATTTAATTTGTATTGCTTATAAACAGGGCTATCTATTTTATTTAAAAAAACGACCTCTCCATATTTATCTGTTAAATAAACTTAATTGCATTGAACAAGGAGGTGATTTCATTGTTATATATCCGATTTTGTGCTTCTAAGCAATTCAAACATTAATGGTTAAAAATAAAACTACTCAGTTTAAAATATTTTTCCTGAAAGGAAAAAATATGAATAACTCCATATAAACTAAGCGAAGCGTTCTCACGAACACCTTAAAAATAAACAATTTTGTGAGTAAATGCGGAGTAAGTTAATAATAATCTACCAAACAACCCTTAAGGGTTGAATAAACGATTTGATATAATATCTGTGTATGTGCCATAATGATTGTTTTTTGTTCAATCCTTTTAGGATTGAAGATGAATACTACGTAGTTTGTAACCATAGGTTTCACCTATGGTTATTCAAATTAAATCCCTTTCGGGATTTTTTAATTAAAACAAAATTAAAAAATATAAGAAAAATTTTCCAAAAAATATACATTTGAATTAAATTTTTAGTCGGACAGTAATGATAAATTTTTATACCTTTACCCGATTAAGAATTTTCTACAATGTAAATAAATACAAATTTCTAAATATATAGAATTAAAATATTAATGAAAAAAGATATTATCATTTTATTTTTTCCTGGTGAAAGCTTTGGACAAAAAAAATACTTTCCTTATGGAATACTCAGAATGGAAAGAATGATAAGAGATTTAAACATTAAAACAATATTAATAGATGAACAAATTCAAAAAGATTACAATAAAATAGTTTATAAATATAAAGACAGAATATTATTAGTTGTTGTAAATCTGTTAAAAAATCTTCAAATTAACAGAGGAATCACCTTTTCAAAACTTATAAAAAATTATTGCCCCGAAAGCTATGTAATATGGTCTGGATGGCAACCAAGTTTTTTGCAACATCAGACAATAAATGAAAAATATATTGATTTCTTAATTACCGGTCAGGAAGAAATACCTTTCAGACAACTGGTGAAAAATATTATTGAAAATAATTTTCATAATCTAACAGAAATTAATGGGATAGTATATAAAAAAAACGACAAAATAATAACTGTTCCTCATAATAAATTTAGTGATATTAATAAATTTCCAAAAATTGATTATACGCTTATTGATATAAATAATTATGTTTTTAAAAATTCTTTCTCAAAAAGATGCATAAAATACTATACCAGTCAGGGATGTCCTTTTAATTGTTCTTTTTGTGGCTCCGCGACTATATACAAAGGAAAATGGTATCATAAAAATATTAATGACATTATTAAAGACCTGAAATATTTTAAAAAAGTTGCAAACATAGAAAGTATTAGTTTTTGTGATAACAACTTTTTTACAGACAAAGAATTTTCTATCAGCTTATGCAAAAGTTTTATTGCTTCCAAACTAAATTTATTATGGGAAGCCGGTTCCCATGCAGGTATTTTTATAAAATATTTTTCAGACTATGATATTGAACTTTTTTATAAATCAGGGTGCAGGCAGCTCTTTACAGGTGCTGAATCAGGGAGCCAGGAAATACTGGACATGTTAAACAAAAAATTAACAGTAGAAGACAATATTGCGTTTGCAAAAATTACCAAAAATTATAATATCACTCCTGTATTCCTTACAATAATAGGATTTCCTTTTAACCCTGATAAAGATGTAAAAGCAACTTTTGAAATGATACGAAAAGCAAAAATTATTAATAAATCTCTGAAAACACGAATACATCTGTTTGTCCCTATACCAAACACAAAAATGTATGAAATTGCTGTCAATAAAGGATTTAAAATACCTGAAAAATTAGATGAATATAACTCTGTTCTTAGTGAACTAAAAACGCCTTGGATAAAAAAGGACTATAGATGGAAATTAGAAACATTTGTAAATTTTTATATACCTATTGCAGACCCTTTACTGTATAAATATGCGCCTGACAAAATAAGACCTGTTGCTTTTATAGTAAACAAACTGTTCTACCCAATTGCTATATTAAGAATCAAACTAAACTTCTTTAAATTTCCAGTAGAGGCAATAATATTTTTATTTCTGTTAAAAATCTTTAACAAAATAATGAAAACAAATATAACTCTGTTCTCTGAAAGCTATCTAAACAAAAACTCCTTGGGATTTTATTACTAATTTTGATAAGTCGGAGCAATATCACGAATGTAATTATTCAGGTATTAAAATTTTTATTACTATTCAGGTATAAGGGTATATGGTATAAAGGTATAGGGCAATGTCATTTAGTTAAGGGATAATCCCCTGAATATAAAAATAATAGCAGCGATCGAATAATGGATTCTAATAAGGTAATAAGGTTATTTACATATTTGGTATTAATATTTCTACTAAGGTTAATCCCGTTAGAAATAAAGTTTATCTTGCGATAAAAAACCTTATTTTGTTATATAAACCTTAGTAGAAAACAATTTAAGCTAGCAACGAAACCTTATTACCTTATTAATTCAATATTCAATAAAAACATACAGTATCGTCTCAATAATTAATGGTAAACCCCGTAGGATTTAATTTAAGTTTGAACAGTTTTAACAAATTTAATTGAAAAATCCAACGGGGTAAACTATACAATTAAAATCCAAAATCCAAAGATCAAAATCCAAAATAAACCCCGTAGGATTTAGCTCTTTGGCTTTATATAAATTTATGGGCTAAATATGCAACGGGGTAAATCCAACATGAAAAATCCCAAAAAGCCGTATAATTTGAAAAGAGATTGTTGCAGTTCGGAAAAAGGATGCTGGATTTTTTTCTTTGGGATTTGGATATTGAGATTTATTTTGAACTTGGGATTTTGATCTTTGGATTTATTTTAATTTGCCATTGTTTTTTGAGAGGATACAACATACATATATAACGTGCTATATATCAATATAATAACTCTTAACTAAATGACATTGCCCTTATACCCTATACCTTATTTCCCTATACCTGAATAGTTATTCACGAACAAAGTGAGTAAATAAATTATCTCATTACGAACAGACACTAATTAACAATAACTTTTCTGTTATACGAGCCATTATCTGTAGATATATGGAATAAATATATTCCTTTGGAATAATTTTTTAAATTAAGTGTCTTATTAAATTTACCTGCAAAATTCTTTATCTCTTCTACAAATAATCTTTGCCCTGTAAGATTTGATATTAATATCTTAATATTACTGTTTTTAATGCTTGTAAAAGAAATTGTTAAATCACACTTAGTAGGATTAGGATACAATAAAAAATCCTTCATATCAGGCAATACAATCTCTATATTATCATTTGACGGGACTGTTATTGTCATAGTATCAACATCAACACCACAACTGTTTGATACTGTTAAAATTATATTATATGTGCCTGCTGTATCATAAGTATAAGTTGGATCTATCATAATGCTGGTTCCGGCGCCATCTCCAAAATCCCATTGAAAATTATCTCCATACAAAGAAAAGTTATAAAAATCAACTGTTAAAACAGAATCAACATAACTAATATCTGCTATTGGCAAAGGATAAACTTCTATATGCATTGTATCTGAAACTGCTATACAACCATTACTATCTACTACTGTTACAATATAATTTCCTGTCTCAAGTATTTTTATTGTAGGAGTAGTGGATCCGGTATTCCATAGATAAGTATAATACGGATTTCCCAAATAAAGTATTACAGAGTTACCCTGACAAAATGTATCAGGTCCATTAGCAAGAATAACAGGAGGTATAGGAGGATAAACGGCTACTACAAAATCTGCAGACACACCAAAACATCCGGAAGAAGTATCAGTAACCATAACATTATATGTACCGGCTTGTTGGACATCTATCGTTTGTGTAGTATCATTAGTAGGATACCATAAATAATCAGTATAACCCGCTCCTGCATCAAGTGTAACATCAACATCGCTTGTATCGCAAAATATTGCTGAACTATCAGGTGTTATAACAGGAAAGGTGAAAGGAAAAACTGTTACAACAACGCTGTCTGTCCCTATACAACTACCATCTATAGATGTTACAGTATATGTTGTAGTTATTAATGGATAAGCAACAGGATTTTGTATAGTACTATCACTTAATCCTGCTGAAGTATTCCATGTATAAATTGTGCCACCATATATATATAAAGTTGTGGTATCTCCTTCACATATAGATGTATCAGGACTTGTAATAGCAGTAAGGAATGTATCTACAGTTACAACTATATCATCAGCATCTGTACACCCATATTCGTTAGTTACTGTTACTGTATATGTTGTAGTTATTACAGGATTTACAGTTATAGTATCTGTTATAGAATCATTACTCCATATATACGATATACCACCGCTTGCCATTAAGGTAGTGCTATTGCATATACCTACATCTGGTCCTGCATTTGCTATTGCACAAATAACAGCAACAGTTACAGAGTCAATATCAAAACATCCAAAATCATCAGTTACTGTTACTATGAATATTGAATCACATGTTGGCCATACGGTTACTGTATCTGCACTATCCCCTGTACTCCAGTCACAATCATAAATTATACCACAACCATTTCCTGTTAATATTGCACTTTCGCCAAAACATATAGTATCATTCTGTCCTGCATTTGCTGTTGGATGACTAATCATTACAACAACACTATCCATATTAGTACATCCGTTTGGATCAGTTCCTGTTACTATATATGTTGAATCAATTGCCGGAGATACTGTTATTGAATCTGTTGTTTCTCCCGTATCCCATTGATAAGATATACCACCGTTTGCTGTTAAAGTTATGCTATCACCATCACAGATAACAGACACAACAGTATCTGGTGGGCTGATTAATATTGTTGGCTTTGGATTAACTGTAACAATTATACTATCAGAATCCGTGCATCCGTTTGCATCAATTACTGTTACTGTAAATGTTGAATCATTTGTTGGCCATACTGTTATTGAGGCAGTCATATCTCCTGTATTCCATTGATAAGCTATACCACCACTTGCTGTTAATACCGCACCAGAGCCATCACAAATTGTTGTATCCTGACCTGCATCTGCATTAGGAACAGGATATACTGTTACTACAATGTCATCTGTTCCTGTACAAACGCCATCCGATGCTGTTACTGTATATGTTGTTGTTGCTGTTGGGCAAGCAATAGGATTATATATACTGGTATCACTTAATCCTTCAGAAGGACTCCATGTATAGATTATACCACCACTTGCAAATAAATTTATACAGCTACCATTACATACAGAGGTATCAGGTCCGGCACTGGCAGTGATAAAAGAATCAACAGTAATAAATATATCATCTGAATCTGTACATCCAAATTCATCGGTTACTGTTACTGTATATGTTGTATCCACTACCGGACATACTGTTGTGGTATCTGTTGGATCCCCGGTACTCCATATATAGGTTATACCACCTGTTGCATGTAAAAGGAGACAACCTCCGGCACATATAGTATTATCAGGTCCTGCATCTGCTACGGGCTGACTGATTATCACAGCAACACTATCCATATCAGTACATCCATATCCATCGGTTATTGTTACTGTATATGTTGTAGTTATTACAGGATTTACAGTTATAGTATCTGTTATAGAATCTGTGCTCCACAAATAACTGTAAGGTAAAATTCCACCTGTTGCCGAAGCTATTAAAATTGCAGTATCTCCACTGCATATAGTATCATTTAGACCTGCATCTGCTATTAGTGAAATAACTGTTACCACGACTGTATCAATATCTGAACATCCAACTACATCTGTTATTGTTAATATATAGGTTGTAGTTACTGTCGGACTTACTGTTATTGATGGTGTTCCCTCTAATGTGCTCCACCAGTAACTATAAGCTGAAAATCCACCGGACACTGAACCTGTTAAAATTGTACTATCTCCGTTACATATAGTGTCATTTATGCCTGCATCTGCTATTGGCTTACTAACAAATATTATTACCTGGTCTGAATCTGTACATCCATTTGCATCTGTTACTGTTACTGCATAAACTGTTGTATTTGTCGGACATACTGTTATTAATGCCGTTGTCTCGCTTGTGCTCCAAAAATAAGTTATGCCACCGCTTGCTGTTAAGTTTGTGCAAAAGCCATTACATATAGTATCATTTTCTCCTGCGTCTGCTGTTGGACTTGGATTAACTGTTACTATTGCACTATCTACATCAGAACACCCAAAATCATCGGTTACCGTTACTATAAATGTTGAATCATTTGTTGGACATACTGTTATTGAAGCTGTATTATCTCCTGTATTCCAATTATAAGTTATACCACCACTTGCTGTTAAGAGCACACAATTTCCTTCACACATAGTTGTGTCTGACGGACTAATTGATGCTGTTGGTGAAATAACTGACACTATTACTGTATCTATATCTGAACATCCAACCACATCGGTTACTGTTAATATATAGGTTGTGGTTACTGTCGGACTTACTGTTATTGATGGTGTTCCCTCTAATGTGCTCCACCAGTAACTATAAGCTGAAAATCCACCGGACGCTGAACCTGTTAAAATTGTGCTATCTCCGTTACATATAGTGTCATTTATGCCTGCATCCGCTACAGGATCACTAACAAATACTGTTACTTCATCTGAATCCGTACATCCATTTGCATCAGTTACAGTTACAGTATAAATTGTTGTAATTATCGGGCAAACATTTATAACAGCAGTTGAATCGGTCGTACTCCAAACATAAGTTATACCACCACTTGCTGTTAAATTTGTGCAAGAGCCATTACATATAGTATCATCCTGCCCTGCATCTGCTGTTGGGGCTGGATTAACTGTTACTATTGCACTATCTACATCAGAACACCCAAAATCATCGGTTACTGTTACTATAAATATTGAATCATTTGCCGGACATACTGTTATTGAAGCTGTACTATCTCCTGTATCCCAATTATAAATTATACCACCGCTTGCTGTTAATAATACACAAGTTCCTTCACATATACCAGTATCTGACGGACTAATTGATGCTGTTGGTAAGATAACTGACACTATTACTGTATCAATATCTGAACATCCAATCACATCTGTTACTGTTAATATATAAGTTGTTGTTACTGCCGGGCTTACTGTTATTGTATCTGTTGTCTCTGATGTATTCCATTGATAGCTGTAAGGTAAAAATCCACCTGATGCTGAACCTATTAAAATTGCGCTATCTCCGTTACATATAGTATCATTTGTGCCTGCATCTGCTATAGGATCGCTAACAAATACTGTTACAGTATCTATACCTGTGCATAGATAATCATCAGTTACTGTTACTATATAATCTGTCGTAGTTGTTGGGCATACATTTATAACAGTTGTTGTCTCAGAAGTACTCCATTCATAAGTTTCTGAGCCACTACAATTACCACAACTTGCTGTTAAGTTTGTGCAATTGCCATTACAAATAGTATCATCCTCTCCTGCACTTGCACTTGGCAAAGGAGGTATTGTTGTTGTTGCAGTATCACTACTTGAACAAGAATTAGGGTCTGTGCCGAATATTTTTAAATCATCAATGTTCCAGCCAATATAAGTAACATTATTATCTGTTGGACCCATTCCAAATCTTACCTGAAAATTAGGATTGTCATCTGCTTCACTACTGACATCAAAATTTCTCTGGAACCAGGCCACATCATTTATTACATTTATATTAGAAAACTTTACAATCCATATAGAGCCATCAAATACTTCAAAGGTTATTTTATCATAAATACCCTTTTCGCATCCTGCCCATCTGAAATACTCAACCTGGATACCTGTCATACCGCTACAATCTATAACAGGTGATGTTATATAAACAGTTGAAGCCATATTATTTTGATAACAACCTGCAATATTATAACCAAGTATAAAATTGTCGGCTGTTGCTGAATGGTCAAATTCAGGACCTTTATCGCCGGTACATCCAAAACTGGTATCAGTAGAATTTCTTTCCCATTGTCCGGCTATATATCCTGTCCATCCTTTATTAGTACTAAAGTCATCAGAAAATGCAGTAGTTGGATTCAAATAGTATTCAGTATATTCATACGTTATATCATAATTTCCGGGTGCTAATGAGGAAGGAGAAAAAATTCCAAGATTAATATCTATTATACCCGATCCATTAAAAACACCTCCTTTTGGCATTCCTGTTAATGTATCAATAAGGTCATCATTGCAATAAATAGAATCTAATCCTGATAAAGTGGCTGTAGGGACAGAATTTACAGTAACTTCGGTAGAATCCATATCCGAATTAAAACTTGAATCAGTAACAGTTAATACATACATTCCTGCAACAGCAGGATATCTTACAGGATTTTGTAAAGAAGATGTCCATGCACCGGGTCCCGTCCAACTGTAAGACAGCATACTATCAGGCAAAGCAAAAAGATGGACAGAATCACCACTACAAACATGACCATCATTACTGGCAATTGCAGTGGGTTGAGAAAAAGAACAATTTATCCCAAATAAAATATTTAAACTAATAAATAAAAACCAAAAATAATATGTAAAATATTTATTTTTTTTCATAAATTATATATCCTTTCTTAATAAATCGCAATAATTCTGTAAAGGTAATACAAAATTATAATAAAAGCAATTTTTTTTTAATTGTGGTCTATTTATTAATTTCTAAATTTAGCAAGTTTATTCTTTTTTGACACTGATTATATTCACCTTAGGCGGACACTTATTAATTATACTCTATTTTTAGATAATTGTTTCTTTAAATAGAAATTTTAAAAAAATAACTTGTAAACTATGTAAATTTTAATCTTTTTTGCTATATTTAATAGATTACATTATAAAACCGTAAATTTGTTTTTGTTAATATCTAGATTTATAATTTTGTTTTATTTTTTGCGTTTGAATTTATCAACAAATATATAAAATATTTTTATAAAATAGAGGAATCATATAAATAATTGTAACCGTTCACAGTTTAAAATTTCATAACTGTTAATTGACCTAATTTCTAA
>CAZOSY010000020.1:0-18962 GCA_964582565.1 uncultured Bacteroidales bacterium
GCCCTGTGTTATTGATTATGCCCTTTCAGGGCTTGTAATTTTATAACATATTTTATAGTTTTGGTTAATGCTTTTGTCAGGCAGTCGCCTGATTAATATTCTTTTATTGATTAACAACAACTTAGCAAGTCCGAAACTTCAGCTAGTTATAACAATAAAAAGTGCAAATATATATTTTTTTTATTTTTCAAATAAATATTAATTTTTTTAAAAAAATATTAATTTTGGGATTTTTATATAGTTTCTGAACGAAAACTGATAATTTGTTTAAAATTTTTATGAAATATTATATTATTCTAATTATAAGCATTGTTTTATTTTCCTGTAACAGAAAAGCAGGGGAAAAAGATACAAGGACAGTGTTCAGATATAATGAGTCAGCAGGTATAACATCATTAGACCCTGCTTTTGCAAAAGACCAGGCAAATATATGGGCAACAAATCAACTGTTTAACGGATTAGTGCAATTAAACGATAAACTTGAAGTAAAGCCGTGTATAGCAAAATCCTGGAAAATTTTAAATAAAGGAAGAACATATATCTTTTATTTAAGAACTGATGTATATTTTCATAATAGTCATTTGTTTAAGAATGGAAAAACAAGAAAAGTAAAAGCATCAGATTTTGTTTACAGTTTTAACAGAATTATTGATAAAAAAATTGCCTGTCCCGGTGCATGGATATTTAATAATGTAAAACAAAATAATGATGGCTCTTTTTGCTGGACTGCTGTCAATGATTCCTGTTTTAAGATTGATTTAAAACAGCCGTTTCCTCCTTTTTTGAGCTTATTAACAATGCAATACTGCTCTGTTGTGCCTTATGAGATAGTAGAATTTTATGCCAAGGACTTTCGTAAAAATCCGGTAGGCACAGGACCTTTTAAATTTAAGATGTGGAGACAAAACATTAAATTAGTCCTTGTAAAAAACAAAAACTATTTTGAAAAAAATGATAAAGGCAAAAAGCTTCCTTATCTTGATGCTGTTTCTATTTCTTTTATCATTGACAAACAGACGGTTTTTTTTAAATTTGTTAAAGGTGATATTGATTTTATGTCTGGTATTGATGCCAGCTACAAAGATGAACTTCTTACACACAATGGAGGATTAAACCCTAAATATAAAGATAAATTCAAAATCATAACACAACCATATTTGAATACAGAATATTTAGGTTTTCTTGTTGATACAAGTTTAGATGTTGTAAAACAAAGTCCTTTAAGAATAATGGCTGTTCGTCAGGCAATAAATTATGGTTTTGACAGAAAAAAGATGATACGTTATCTTCGCAATAATATTGGCACTCCTGCTCTTAACGGTTTTATACCTAAAGGCATGCCTTGTTTTGACAGCACAAAAGTTACAGGATATAATTATAATCCTGATAAAGCACGGAAACTGCTTGCTGATGCGGGCTTTGTAAGCGGAGAAAATTTATCGGATATTACTCTTACAACAACATCATCTTATCTTGACTTATGCAAATATATTCAGCATCAGCTTTCTGAAATTGGTATTAATATTAAAATTGATGTCAATCCACCGGCTACTCTCAGAGAAGTTATAGCAAAATCAAAAGTAGTTTTTTTCAGGGGCTCGTGGATAGCTGATTATGCTGATGCAGAAAACTATTTGTCTTTATTTTACAGTAAAAATTTCTGTCCCAAAGGACCTAATTATACTCATTTTTCAGATAAAAAATTTGATGCTCTGTATGAAAAAGCACAAAAAGAAATAAATGACTCGGTCAGATTTATCTATTATCAAAAAATGGACAATATTATTATGAAACAGGCAATAGTGGTTCCTCTTTATTATGATCAGGTATTAAGATTTACACAAAACAATATAAAAGGGCTGGGTATTAACTCTATGAACCTGCTTAGTTTGAAAAAAGTAAAAAAATGACCGGGGATTAAAAGGATAAAACGAGTTCGTCATCTATTACATTTATTTGTTAATACCGTAGGATTAACCATTTCCATAATGAACAATAGAACAATTGAATGAAGAATGACGAATTATTTGTTTTTGTTCATTACCCGATTGTTCAACTGTTCTATATTCATTTGCTTTTTACTTCCCTTTTAGATTCCTATCGGGAGTTGCCTGACGGAATGACTTATAATTTTAAAAAATGGCGACATTATGAATAAACTTTAAATAGGGACATTATTTTTATCAGGCAATTGCCTGATGCTAATTTTAAGTTATATTTGCAATCATAAATTAAACTTTTTTAAAAATAATTTTTTCGTAATTACGAAGCATAAGTTATTTTATTTACTGTAATAATTAACAATAGTTATTATGTCTGAAATTGCTATAAGAGTTGAAAATTTATCAAAGCTTTATCATTTGGATAAATCGCGTGGAGAAAATTTTAAAGAATCCTTAATTAAATATACAACATCTTTATTTAACAGGCATAAAAATAATAATAGTTCAAAAGAACTTTGGGCTTTGAAAGATATATCATTTGAATTAAAAAAAGGAGAGGTAACAGGAATTATCGGTCCTAACGGATCAGGGAAAAGTACCTTATTAAAAATAATTAGTAAAGTTACACCTCCAACTATTGGAAGCATTGAAATTAACGGCAAAGTAGCATCAATACTTGATGTAGGTATCGGTTTTCAGAATGACCTTACAGGAATAGAAAATATTTATCTGTCAGGCAAACTTTACGGACTATCTAAAAAGGAAGTTGATAAAAATCTTGACGATATTATTAAAATGTTTGGATTTCCTGACTTTATTAATACTCAGGTTAAATATTATTCTACAGGAATGTATATGCGTCTTGCTTTTGCCTTGGTAACACACGTACAAGCTGATATATATTTGTTTGATGAAGTATTAAGTGTAGGAGATGCCCAGTTTCGGAAAAATGTACAAAAAACTATTACTGACTTAAAAAATAAAAATAAAAGTATTCTTATAGTAACACATCTTCCTAACCAGATAGTTTCTGTATGTGATACTTTTATTTTATTATGGGATGCTAGTATTAACAATATAGGGCAACCTTTATCAGTAATAAACAGTTATAATATTCAGGAAAATTTTAAACAAAAAAATAATCAACAGGAAAAATGTAATATTCAAATATTAAAAGCATCAGGTAAGCAAATAACAAATTTTAGATTCAACATTATTAATGATAAAAATGACGAAATCATAGTTCAAATTATGTTCGAAACAGAAATAACATTTGAAGACATATCAATTAATTTGCTTATCAAAGACAATAATGATACTCCTATTGGAGAAACCAAAAATAAAATATCAAGAGGTATATCTCCCGGATTACACGAAATAGAAATTATTTTTCCCAAAACGTTGTTAATGAGTGGCACTTATCCAGTAGATTTAATAATTTTTGAAAACAATACACCAATAATACTAGCTATTTATATAGGACAAATTTTTGTTGAAAAAAATCTTAATAATAATAGAGCCGGTAGAATATTAATCCATAGCAAATATTTAATAAAAAAATGAATTTTGTTTTAGGCATTTATAATAAAACAGAAAAAAATATTGATTATTTAATTAAAAAATCTCTCAATGATTTTCTATTAAATAATACACGTAATTATTATCAGTATCATTCTCAAAATTTTAGATTATTTCTGTATCCTAAATATGCAAATGTTAATGATAATATTTTTGAAAATGATGGGACAATATGGGCTATAGCCGGATATTCAACGGAAAAAATTCCTGTTAAACACCCTTTTGGAAAAATTAATGGGAAGTATCAGTTAATTGAATACAATAAAGAAGAAAAAAAGATTATTGTGCAAAATGATGCTGACGGACATTTCCCAATGTATTACATAAACAATAATAATATATTTGCATTCTGTAATGAATATGAACCTTTACTCAAATTATTACCTTTACCACAACTTGACAAAACATCTATAGCTCACTATTTTTATTTTGGAGCCACATCTCAAAACAGTACATTTATAAAACAAATAAAACTATTGCCACCTAAAGTTACAATCAGATGCATTTATGAAAATATAAATTTTGTTAAAAATGACTATATACTTCCAAATAAAAAAATATATTATAATGAGATACTAAATAGTTTTCCTTCGATTTTAAAAAAAACAATTAAAAGTTATTTTGACATTTGTGATAATCCCACATTTTCGTTAACTGGCGGAGTAGATACAAGGATTATTGCAGGATGTATTCCTGAACAATTTAAATCAAAATCCCGTTTTTTTACTTTAAATGAACCAAATATATCTGATTCTGACAATAATGAAATACTAATTTCTGCAATGATAGCAAAACAGTTGGGTATTCCTCATGATATTCTTTCAAACAAATTATTTCCATACCCATCTGTTTTTAATAAGCAATATTTTTATGATATAAGAAAATCTTTTCCCGCGGACTTTCCATGTTTAGGAATGTATGGCAGTGAATTCTTTAAAGCTGAATTTATTGCAATAGTTCCAAAAATAATATATAATTACTTTTGCGATAACTATAAACTTAATGTTAACTATAGTTGGATTTATGATCAACAAACAGATTCAAAAAAAAATAAAAAGAAAAGGATAAATAACTTAAATTTAAAAAAAATTTTATTAAAAAATTTTACTTCCGATGTTGACTGGGATACACTTAATAAACAAAGCAAGTATTTACATAACATTTCATATTCCGAAGCCATTGCATATTCACTGGATTTTATCACCAGAAGTTTTTTTACTAATGTTTATCGTGGTTCAAGAAGTGGATGGGTTCAACCCGAAATGTTTTTTAAAAATGCCTATATGCCTTTTACTGCACACGAAATAATAATGCTTTTTAAAAATATTCCAATAGAAAAATTAAGTTTTACAAAAAACAATTTTTATAATGAAATTTATAAAAATAACTTCCATGAATTATTAAATATTCCGACCAATTCACTAGTAGGCAAAACACAAGGCACTTGTTTTAATTTTTATGATAAACATAAAAATCCTCTGTCTTTCTGGAAAAATAATGATGATGAACTAATATTAAATTTGTTAAAAGATGAGGAAATCTATGATATGAATTTTTTTAATATCAAAAAATTAAAAAAATTAATTAACGACAACCGAATACATGATTTTTTTATTGATTTTTGCGTTTGGTATAAATATTTTAATTCAATTAGATAGTATATTTTCCTAAAACCTTTATTAAATTGGGAAATAAAATCTATTGATAAAAAATAAAAAAAATGACATTACAAAACAAACAATGTAAGAGATGTTTGCTAATTGAACATAAACCGGATATTTGGTTAGATAATGATGGCATTTGTAATATCTGTAATGGTTTTGATAAAGAAAAAAAAATATCTGCCTTGGGTGTAGAAAAACCATTATTGGAATCAGACATAATCAAAATATTGAAAAAATATCAGGGAAAAGGAAAGTATGACTGTCTGGTTATGTGTAGTGGCGGTAAAGACAGCACTATGGCTTTGTATTATATGAAAGAACGATACAAAATGAATCCTTTGGCTTTTACATTTGACAATGGATTTGAAAGTAGTGAAGCAATAAGTAATATAAAAAATGCTGTTGATATATTAAAAGTTGACTGGATTTATCACAAAACAGATTTTATTAACGATGCTTTTGCTTTGATAATAAAGACAAATAGCAAAGTTCCTATATGTCATATTTGCACTATCTGGCATATACAACTTGTATATGAATTTGCTGCAAAATATAAAATTCCTTTGATAATTGCAGGATGGACAAAAGGACAATCTACACAAGGGAATGAATCAGGAATAGAATATGCTGAAATGTCAAAAGCAACTTATGACTTTATAAATAATAAGATGCGAAAAATTTTCAAATACAAAAAATTTCCAAGAAGTGTAAATGAAGCAATAAAAATATCAAAGAAAAAATTTAAAAATGTTATGATTTCTCCTCACTGGTATTTGGAATGGGAACAAGAAAAAAATATAAAAATCTTAAATGATAAACTCAAATGGAAAGTTCCAAAACTAAGTTATCCGGCTGGTTCAACAAATTGTATGATGAACTTTCCAAGTACTTATTTAACAATAAAACATTACGGATATACACACTATCATATAGAAATGAGTAAACAAATAAGAATAGGCGAAACAACCAAAAAGCAAGCTTTAAAAGATTTGGAAATAAATTTTGATAAAAAAATTGTTAATGATGTCCTTAAAAAAATAGAATGTGAAATATAAATAGTGTTTGAACGAAAAATTCGGCATCTTTCGTTATAAGAAACATAAAAATTCATCTAATGAATGTTTATTAAAAATTGCTAAATTGTTATATTGTTATATTGCTATTACGTTATAAATAAACAAATTATGACAACAATTTAACCATTTAACAATGAGCCCGCTCCGAAAAGTAGATATTTACTTATTTGTCATGCTTCACCCTGTTAGATATAAGATTATATAATAATCAATACTCTAACTTAAAATTATCTAACAGGGTAAACTTGTTTCAGCATCTTTTGATATTATTGAAATTAGAGATTCCGAACTAACCCTGAAACGAGTTCAGGATGACGTTATTCGGAATGACACAATTTTGACTTTTCGGAGAGGACTCAACAATTAATTATTCAAAAAAAAATATCATTAAACATATACAATGTAGTTTATAGCATTCCCGTTCAGACACTAAATAACAATTTTATAATGTTTAAAAAAATAAAATATATTTATAAAATAGTAATACAAAATATTATTAAATTTGTTCAAAAAATATTAATAACAATATTTTTGTTTTTACTTTATTTCATATTTTTTGGAATTACATTAATCTTTATTTTAATTTTTAAAAAGAACATGTTAAAACAAAATTATGAATCAGAATATACTTTCTGGAATAAAGCTAAAGATTATAATGCTGATATTAAAGAAAGTATTCATCAATCGTAAATCCAAAATAAATAAGATATGAGAAAAATTAAATACATATTAAAAGAAATGTTTTTTTTAATTAAAAAACATAAATTAATCTTTTTGGCTCCTATACTTATAATACTTGCTCTGCTGGCATTTTTAATTTTTTATATTGGACCTTCTGTTATAGTAACTTTTATTTATGCAGGTGTATAAACAGTAAGTAGTATGCAGTTTTGAGTTTTGAGGGGTTAATAACTGGAAACAGGAAACTAAAAACTTTTGTCTTTTGTCTTGTTAAAAATATAAGTAACTAAAAATAAGTTAATTGCAAAAACATAAACAGATGAATATATTAGGCATATCATGTTTTTATCACGACTCTGCGGCATGCCTTGTAAAAGACGGGAAAGTGATAGCAGCTGCTCAGGAAGAAAGATTTAACAGGATTAAAAACTCTTCTGATTTTCCTGTTAATGCTATTAACTATTGCATACAAAAAGGAGAAATAACATTTGATGATATTGATTACATTGGATTTTATGAAAAGCCATATCTTAAATTTTCACGCGTAATTACAGACCACTTAAATTCATATCCTTTCTCTTTTAAAAATTTCTTAAGAACAATACCTTATTGGCTTCAGGATAGATTAATAATACCTGTATTATTAAAAAAAGAATTATGCTATGAAGGTAAAACATTGTTTGTAAAACATCATATATCACACGCTGCAAGTGCATTCCTTGTCTCACCGTTTGAAGAAGCAGCAATTATCACAGCAGATGGCCTAGGCGAATTTGCAACTACAACTTATGGATATGGCAAAAAAAATAATATCAGGATTATCAAAGAATTACAATATCCTAATTCGCTGGGTTTGGTTTATACAGCAATTACATCTTATTTGGGATTTGAAGCAAACACAGGAGAAGGAAAGACAATGGGATTATCTTCCTATGGAAAACCGACTTATATTGATAAGTTTAAAGAGATAATTACAGTTAAACCTGACGGCAGTTTTAAAATTGACAATAGTTTCTTTGGCTTTAATAAAGGAACAAGAATGTATAGCAAAAAATTTATAAAAACTTTTGGAAAACCAAGAAAAACTAAAGAAAAAATAGAGCAAAGACATTGTGATATTGCAGCAAGCTTGCAAAAATTTACCGAAGATACACTTATTGCAATAGCAAAAAATGTTTATAAAGAAACCAAAATGGACAATCTTTGTCTTGCAGGAGGAATATTTCTTAATTGTGTGGCAAACAATAGAATACTTGAAGAAACACCATTTAAAAAAATTTTTATCCAGCCAGCTGCCGGTGATGCTGGTGGTGCACTTGGTGTTGCTCAATATATCTATAACAGCATTTTAAATAATCCAAGAAATTATGTTATGGAAAATGCCTATTTAGGACCTGACTTTTCTGAAAATCAAATTAAAAAATGTCTGTTAAAAGCAAATATTACTTTCAGAAGATATGAAAATGATGAACTCACCAAATATATAGCAAAAAAAATATCGCAAAACAATACAATTGGCTGGTTTCAGGGAAGAATGGAATTTGGACCTCGTGCTTTAGGCAACAGGTCTATATTTGGTAATCCCTGTAATCCTGATATGAAAAATATTTTAAATGATAAGATAAAAAAAAGAGAATCTTTCAGACCTTATGCTCCTATAATATTAGAAGAAAAAGCAAATGATTTTTTTGCTCTGCAAAGCTCTTCACCTTTTATGCTGCTGGCACCAAAAGTTAAAAAAGACAAAGAAAAACTCGTGCCTTCCATAACTCATATAGATAAAACAGCAAGAGTGCAAACAATAAATAAAAAAATAAATCCTTTGCTCTGGAACTTAATTAACGAATTTGAAAAAATAACAGGCGTGCCAATAATAATAAACACCTCTTTTAATTTAAGAGGTGAGCCAATAGTATGTTCACCGGATGATGCTATAAACGATTTTCAAAAAAGTAAAATGGACTATTTGGTATTAGGAAATTTTGTTGCAAAAAAAATAAAATGAACTAAAATTAAAAATATAAATGCCGCCCCGTTGGATATTATCTTAGGAGTTTACCCGATTCGATAATATCCTACTTTAATCCAACGGTATAAACAGATGAATAATATTTTAAAAAAAATATCAGTTTTTTTTACAGGACTAATTTTAATTCTTATCATTTTTGAAATATGCTTACGAATTACTGGATATATTCATGCAAAAAATACATCTTCTGATTTAGATAGGCAGGGGAAAAATGATTATACAATATTATCTATTGGCGATTCTTTTACAGAAGGCGTTGGCGCACCCAAAGATAAGGATTATCCAACACAACTTCAGCAAATACTTAACACCAAAACCAACAAAACATTTAAAGTCGTTAACAGAGGAATGTCAAGCCAAAATACTGCACAGGTTTTAAATCTGTTACAATCAAATATAAATGATGTAAAGCCCAATCTTATTATACTTTTAATTGGAGTAGCTAATAAATGGAACTTTTGGGGATATGGAAGTTCTGAAACAAACAAATCAATAAATAAATTATTATATAGAATTCGAACTTTTAAGTTGATTAAACTTTTGTATTATGATATAAAATATAAAGGAAACAAAGAGTTAATATATGAATTAGCAGATAGCAAAACTCGCCTGGAACAAGATAAATATAAAAAAATCATAAAAAATTTTAAAAATGGTGTTAAAAAAAGAACAAATAACAGTGATAATTATTTTGATATAGGATTTTTTTATATACACGAAAAAAATGGTGATAATGCGATAAACTGTTTTGAAAAAGGAATAAAAACAGACCCTGACAACCTTTCTAATTATTATGGTGTATATTATGCTTATAATATGATGAAACAAGACCATGAATTTATAAAATGGGCTGAACAGAAAATAAAAGAAAATTCAAATAAGTTTATATTCTATTATGCCCTTAGCCACATATACAAGTCGCAGGCAAACTATGACAAAGCACATAAATATACTATAAAAGCTATAGATATTTTTGAAAAAGAAAAAACTGCAAATACATCAAAATATTATAATTATACTGCTTTTGCCAATGTTTACCTGATTAATGAAAACGATGAGTTTATAGAATGGTTCAGTAAAGAAAAAGAAAAAAATCATATAAACTCCTATTTATATGACTCTCTTTACAAAAAATATAAATATCAAATCAATAAGACACAAAAAATATGGTATGAAGATGAAATATCATTAAAAAAAAATATTAAAACTTTGAGCAAAAAAAATGATTTGCTTGTCTTTAACTGGATGGAATCTGACATAGAAAAAATTGTAAAAATCTGTGAATCACAAAAAATTAAATTAATAATACAAAATTATCCTGTCAAGGCAAATCCTCCTGTCAAAAGCATAGAAAATGAAATATTAAAAAATATTGCAGAAAAATATTCTATTACTTTTGTAAACAATTGGAAAACATTTGACCTGATAAAAGAAAGAAAAAAAGACCTCTTTCAACCACAAACAAATGCTATACATTGCAATGCTAATGGCTACCAACTTATGGCACAAAATGTTTATAATAAAATTTTAGAAGAAAACATATTTAATTTAGACACAATAAAAGCAAAAAATGATTCGCTTATAGTAAATTAAAAAATCTTAATCGCATCTTATATATATAGCATAAATTTAAGTAAATAAATGACTCTGATGAAATATTGCTTCGCAATTTACTCACATCATTATTTTATTTTTAAAGGTGTTCGTGAAATCGCTTCGCTTAATTCACTGGGCAGGCAGCAAAGCCAAATGACTATTAATGATGCTTCAGCAAATGACAACTGAATGTAATGACAAATTTTAATCCGCTTTAGGCAGAATAACTTCTGCATAGTATAAACGATATGAAAAAAGTATTAAAAAAAATATCAGTTTTTTTTACAGGACTAATTTTAATTCTTATCATTTTAGAAATATGCTTACGAATTATTGGATATATTCATGCAAAAAATACATCTTCTGATTTAGATAGGCAGGGGAAAAATGATTATACAATATTATCTATTGGCGATTCTTTTACCGAAGGCGTTGGCGCACCCAAAGATAAAGATTATCCAACTCAACTTCAGCAAATACTTAACTCTAAAACCAAGAAAACTTTTAAAGTCGTTAATGTAGCACGGGCAGGAGATAACACAGCACAAATTTTGAACAAACTACAATTACAAATAAATACTGTAAAACCAGACCTTATTATACTTCTTATTGGAGGATCTAATAAATGGAACTTATGGGGATATGATAATCCATCAATTTCCCATGGTAAATCAATAAATAAATCAGCAAATAATCTATTATACAGAATCCGTATTTACAAATTAATTAAACTATTATATCTTGATATATCAAAAAAAAATAAATTTATCTATAATAATAAGATAGCTATACAACAATTAAAAAAAAATACATATAAGGACCCTATAAACAATAATAACTACTTTAACTATTTTTCCATTGGCTTATCTTATTATAACATAAAAAATTATGAACAATCTCTAAAATATTTTAAAAAAGCAGTAATCTTAAATACAAAAAAAAGTTATGATATATCCTGGTATATCTCTGATATCTTTAATAAAACAAAACAAAATAAAGAACTTATAAAATGGATTAAAAAAGAAATTGTAAAAAATCCTCAAAACATACAATTATGGCAGTTAATACAAGCAAAATATGAATCATTAGGGAAACATCCTGAAAAACAAAAATGGTATGCTAAAGCAATAAACAAATTAAAAGAAAATATAAAAGCAGAGCCAACAAACTATGACAATTATCTTGCTATTGATTATGCAAAAAACACAATGCATCAAAACGCAAAACTTATAAAATGGTATGAAAAATATATAAAACAAAATCCGGAAAATGTCATCTCTTACTATATGCTCGCTAAACAATATGCATATTTAAAAAAGTGCGGTAAATCTCAAGAATGGTTTGATAAAGCAATTGATTTATTTAAAAAAGAAATAAAAACAAGTTCACCTAAGCAAATAAAACCTGACGATTATATCACTTTCTTTAATAACAATCTAATCAATCAGGATGATAAATTCATAAATTGGTATAAAAAAGAAATGAAAAAAAATCCAACTCTCTTAAATACACAAGATATAGATGAATTAAATATATTAGAAAATTCTTTAACTATGAACTGGATGAAATCTGATATAGAAAAAATTATAAAAATCTGTAAAACACAAAAAATCAAAATAATTATGCAAAATTATCCTTACAAATGCACATCACCCAATCAACGCAATTTACCTGAAAATATAATCTTAACAAATTTTGCAAAGCAACACAATATACCTCTTGTTGACAACAAAAAAATATTTGATTCGCTAGGGACAGAAAAAGATAATTTTTTTGCTCCTGACGGACATTGTAATGCAAAAGGTTATAAACTTATGGCTCAAAGTATTTATAATAAAATTTTAGAAGAAAATATATTTAACATGGATACAATAAAAACAAAAAATGATTCGCTTATAGTAAATTAAAAAATCTTAATCGCATCTCATCTCAATATTAATAGTATAAATAAACAAATATGAAAAAATTATTAACTTTTCTTACAGGACTGATTACAGCTCTCATCATTTTAGAAATATGCTTACGAATTACTGGATATATTCATATAAAAAATGCATCTTCTGATTTAGATAGGCATGGGAAAAGTGATTATACAATATTATCTATTGGCGATTCTTTTACCGAAGGTATTGGCGCACCAAAAGGCAAAAATTATCCAACACAACTTCAGCAAATACTCAACTCTAAAACTAACAAAACTTTTAAAGTCGTTAACGGAGGACAATCAGGACAAAACACAGCACAGGTTTTAAATAAACTACAATCACAAATAAACATTGTAAAGCCAGATATTATTATTCTTTTAGCCGGACAAGCCAATAGATGGAATCTATGGGGATATAATAACTATACTAATAACTTATTATATAGAATTCGTGTTTATAAATTTATAAAACTTATATATCTTAACATAAAAGACAAAAAAATGAATAATGACGAATTTTCTTCTGAAAATGAAAAAGCAATAAAACAATTTAAAAATGCTCTAAAAACAGACCCTAAAAATAGTAGAAATTACTATAACATAGGAGGTTATTATTTATATATAAAAAAGGACTATCGCCAAGCTATAAAATGGTTTGAAAAAGGAATAAAAATAGATTGTAAAGAACCTGCAAACTACAAAGGATTGTATTATGCTTATAATTGTTTAGACAAAAAAGATTTATCTATAAAATGGATTAAACAAAAAATAAAAGAAAATCCAAGCAATATTAATTTATGGAACCTCTTAACCAAAAAAAATATTCAACAATATCAAAATGATTGGATTATTAAAGAAATAAATGTATTAAAACAAAATATAAAAACAAATCCTGATATCTTTGATAATTATATAGCTATTAATACAGCTTATAATTTAATAAATAAAAATAATGAATCTATAATATGGTCTAAACATAAATTAGAAACAAATCCTGATAATTTTATCCTGTATTATGGAATTGCACATATTTATAAATCTATCGGGGATTCTGCAAATGCACATAAATGGTTTCTGAAAACTATAAATATATTTGAAAAAAATATAAAAACAAATCAAAAAGATTATAACAACTATATAAATATTATTTATACTAACCTAATGTCTCATGATGATGAGTTTATAAATTGGTTTAAACAAAAAGAGAGCAATAAAAAACAAAATATTTTATATAATAAAGATAAAATAAATAAAAAAAATACCCAAAATGGACCTTTAGTTATTTATTGGGTAACATCAGATATAGAAAAAATTATAAAAATTTGCAAAAAACAAAAAATCAAACTTATTATACAGAACTATCCCATGCGATATGGGTCTAATGATGCTATATCAGAAAATCAAACACTTGAAAATATTGCACAAAAATATTCTATCACTTTTATAGACAACAATCAAATATTTTATCAATTAGGAGAACAACAAGACAGATTTTTTCAACCCAAAAATCGGGGCTCGCATTGCAATGCTAAAGGCTATAAACTTATGGCACAAAATATATACAACAAAATAATTGAAGAAAATATATTTAACCTAAAACAATAACTGTTAACTAATCCCTTGACTTTAAATTTTGAAAAAAATTTATATTCTTATACCATTCCTTTGATGATTTTCCTTGTAAAAGATACTGTGCTAACAATTTACCTATATCTATTGAATGGTCAGAGTTGGATTGTAAAAAAAGTCCTCTCCTCCCGCTTACATATATATAAGGAAACTCTTTGCTCAAATATTCTAAAACAGAGTTAATTGATTCTTGCCATCCTGTAACAAAAACAGGATAAACACTAGGTAAGTTAATTATAAAATTTTTCTCTGATAAATATCCATACGCTCCTGAAATTAATCCTGATACTACTAAATCATTAAAACAAATATCATAAATATCTTTAGAACACATATTCCATATATCATCACCTTTACTACAAGGAATCTCACAAACAAAACTTGTAAAACTATTATCTCTCTGCATCAAATCAGAAAATCTTTTTGGAATTGACACTCGCCCTATTTTATATTTCTCCTCGGGAAAATAAAATGTCTCTCCTTCAAGCTTCGGATCCTCTTTTATATGCATATAAATTAATTTTAAGCCACGCCATCTTATTTTACCAAGTATATTACAAATCTTTTTATCTGGATTTAACTTCAATACTAAATCATCTATAGGTATTGTTGAAATTAACTTATCAAACTCAATACTATAACTATTTCCTTGTGCATTAAAAAATATCCTCTTATCAGCTTTCGGATTCTCTATCAAAAAATCTTTAACACCTTTTATTATCTTAACTCCTTTATTTTTTATTTTTTTTTCTAAACCATTCGCAAAAATTCCTATTCCTCCGTCTAAATAATAAAAATAATCTTCGCCTCCCTTAAAATAATAAAGAAACATATCTTTCAACAAAGCTAATGGATTCTTTGACATAGATGTCCTGCTCTTAGCAGCTTTAAAAGAAATATATTTTGGATCACAACCCCAAAGTTTCTTGGCATAAGATTTATAAAATATATTATATGCCCTGTTCCCTACCTCTCTCTTTAAACAACTCTCATAATTAAGTCCTTTATAGAACAATACCCTTAAAAAAAAAGAAATACTACATAAAAATAATTCCTTTATACCCAATTCTGTAAACAATCTAAACGACTTAACAGGATATTCTATATATGATTTCTTTAATATTAGTTTCCCTTGTCTTGTTTTTTTTATTAACAGATTACCCGAAATATTATCTATAAAATCAAGCGTTTCTTTATTTATTTCTTTATGAAAACGATGAGAACCAAAATCATAAGATAATCCGTTTTTTCTTATTGTCTTACAAAGCCCTCCTGTTTCATCCTCTTTTTCAAGTAAAATAATTTCCCCACAATAATATTTTGAAAGCTCATCAGCTATTATCAGTCCGTTTATTCCTGCACCTACTATTACAAATTTATATCTTAAACTCTCCATATAAGAATTATCCTATTTGATTTATATATTTATTTTGCTTAAAAAAAATAAAATGCTAATATAAACTTTTAATCTTTTATAATAACATTTTATACACTATAAAGACACACCAAAGAGTTCTGCTACTGATAAAAAAAATATTTTTAATTTATTTTATAACATTCTATAAAAAATTACTAAATTTGTCAAAAATTATATAATTAACTTTATAAAAATAAAGGGAAATAAAATGTCTATTACTAAACTTGACCAAATGTTTGAGGTCTTAAAAAATAAAAATAAAAAAATTCTTGTTGCAGCATGGGCTAACGATTCACACACTATATGTGCTTTAAGCAAAGCTATTGATATTGGAATCGTTGATGCAACCATAGTAGGTGATGAAACAATAATAAAAGAAACCTGCAAAAAAGAAAATATTGATGTAAATAAATTTAAAATAGTACAAGCAAATACAGATATGCAAGCAGCTAATAAAGCTGTTGAATTAATCAATGCAGGACAAGGCAATATTCTGATGAAAGGATTGGTAAGTTCTGATAAATATATGCGTGCTATTCTTAACAAAGAAAAAGGACTACTGCCTCCCAAAGCTATCCTAAGCCATGTTACTGTAATTGAAAATCCTAATTATCATAAATTAATAATCTGTGGAGATGTTGCTGTTATTCCGTCTCCTGATTTAAAACAAAAAATTGCCATAACAAATTATCTTATCCAAACAGCCCATGCTCTTGGTATAGAAAAACCAAAATTAGCTATTGTAGCTGCATCAGAACAAATGCTTTATAAAATGCCGGCATGCGTCGACGCTGCTATTATCTCAAAAATGGCTGACAGAGGACAAATAAAAGGAGCTGTCATTGACGGACCTTTCGGTCTTGACCTTGCCATTGATAAAGAATCTGCTAAAATAAAAAAAATTAATAGCCCTGTCGCAGGTGATGCCGATTGTATTCTATTCCCTAATATTGAAGCAGCTAATGTATTCTATAAAACAAATACTAAACTTGCCGGCGCTGAATTAGGAGCTATTGTTACAGGTGCTAAAGTACCCGCTATATTATCATCCCGAGGTGATAGCATTAAAACAAAATTATACTCTATTGCACTCTCAGGCTTAATGGCTAAATAACTGTGGATTAACTTTTGAAAATTAAGATGTTGATATTTTATATGATAACTATCTGCATTCTAATTGAAAATAATATTTTTTAGTATTCAATGCTTTAAAATTTATAAGATTTATCATAAATTTTAAATTTCAGAAATAAAAGCAAAATGCGACCAATACGCACATTAGATGAGATGTTAGAACATCTTCGCAAATCGGGTAAAAAGAAAAAAATAGCTGTTGCTTATGCCCAGGACCCGAACACAATAAGAGCTATTGCTTCTGCAATCAAGGAAGGCTTTGTTGAAGCTTATATGATTGGCGATAAAAAAGAAATTATTACAAAAGCAAATAAAGAAGCAATTTCATCTGATATTTTTAATATTATTAATATTCCTAATGAAATTGAGGCCACAAAAGAGGCAGTACGTATGGTAAAACAAGACGAATGTGACATTTTAATGAAAGGTCTTGTAGGTACAGACAAATTTCTAAAAGCTGTTCTTGATAAAGAAAAAGGGCTTTTGCTTTCTAAAACAGTTATGAGTTACGTATGTGCAATAGAAATACCTAAATATCATAAATTGTTATTCATTTCTGATACTGCTGTTCTTCCTTTCCCTGATATCAAACAGAAAATAGCAATGGTGAATTATTCTGTAAATATGGCACGAAAATTTGGTATAGAGAAACCAAAAGTCGCACTTATAGGAGTATCAGAAAAAGTAAGTCCTAATTTTCCAAATAGTATAGATTACGCTGTAATAAGCAAAATGGCAGAAAGAGGACAGATTAAAAATTGTATAGTTGACGGACCACTTGATATTTTTCTGGCTTGTGATAAAAAAAGTGTTCAGATAAAAGGAGTTAAAACACCTATTAATGGCGATGCTGATATTTTGATATTCCCCTCTTTAGAGGAATGCAATGCCTTTTATAAAGGCTTGATGCTTTTTTGCGGAGGAGAATTAGCAGGATTGATACAGGGGACAATAAAACCTGTTGTTGTTATGTCTAGAAGCGAAAGTCCAAAATCTAAATTCTATTGCATCGCTTTGTCTTGTTTAATGGCAAAATAAATTTAATATCAAAAACATATAAAATAAAAAAATAATGATAATTCAAAGACAAAGGATATTAGTTATTAATCCCGGTTCAACATCTACCAAAATTGCTGTCTTTGATAACACAAAGCAAATATTCCTTAAAAATATAAAACACTCTTCTAAAGAAATTGGAAATTTTAAAAAAATTACTGACCAATACGATTTTAGAAAAAATATTATCCTTGAAGAACTAAAAAATGCTAACATATCTATTAATTCTATAAAAATCGTTGTTGCAAGAGGAGGACTTATAAAACCTATTAAATCAGGAATTTATATTGTTAATCAGCAAATGATTGAAGATTTAAAAAAAGGTGTATTAGGACAACACGCAAGTAATTTAGGCGGTTTAATAGCTGATAATATTGCAAAATCTTTGCCAAGGGCAAAAGCTTATATTGCTGACCCTGTTGTTGTTGATGAACTGGAAGATATAGCAAGAATATCAGGACACCCTTTATTTCAAAGAATATCTATATTCCATGCTTTAAACCAAAAAGCCATTGCCAGAGAATATTCAAAATCTATATCAAAAAAATATGAAGATATAAATCTTATTGTAGCTCATATAGGCGGAGGCATTAGTATAGGAGCACACAGAAAAGGAAGAGTCATTGATGTTAATCAGGCATTGAATGGTGAAGGTCCTTTCTCTCCTGAAAGAAGTGGCACTTTGCCAATGGCAGACATTGTTGATTTGTGCTTCAGTAATAAATATACTAAAGCAGAAATAAAAAAAATGATTACAGGCAAAGGTGGCTATGTCGCATACCTTGGAACAAATGATGCTTTTAAAATAGAAAAAAAAGCAGAGGCAGGAGACGAAAAAGCTAAACTCATTCAAGATGCTATGGCTTATCAGGTGGCAAAAGCAATCGGTGCAAAAGCAACAGTACTAAAAGGTGAAGTTGATGCTATACTCCTTACAGGCGGAGTTACTTATGGTAAACCTTTTGTTGATGCTATTAAAGAACGTGTCTCTTTTATTGCTCCTGTATTCGTTTATCCGGGAGAAGACGAAATGAAAGCACTCGCTATGAACGGACTTATGGTTCTTAATAAAGAAATAAAAATACTGAAATATGAATGAATTAATTAGTTTTAAACTTTATATCCTGAAAAATTAATGACAACAAATGACCACGCCAGAGGCGGATAAACAGCGAAGCCAAATGACTAATGAATGACTAATGAATGACTAATGAATGACTAATGAATGACTAATG
>CAZOSY010000021.1:0-18357 GCA_964582565.1 uncultured Bacteroidales bacterium
CAAATAACGTAAGCCCTTTTTTATGTATATCCTTAAATCCTTGCGGATTTAAGGTATATTTACAATATGTAATAAAATGTTAGCTAAATATTCCTAATATTTTAATAAATTTGTTTTTTTTAAACAAATTACATTTTAAAAATGTTAAAAAAGTTAGAAGAAATTTACAGACGTTATAATGAAATAGGACAGCAAATGACTGACCCCGATGTTATTGCTGATATGAAGCATTATATAAAGTTAAGCAAAAATTATAAAGAACTTCAATCGGTTGTTAATGTTTATAAAGAATATACCAATATTTTAGATAATATTGTTTCTACCAAAAAAATCCTTTCAACAGAAAAAGATGAAGAATTTATATCACTTGCTAAAGAGGAGTTGGATAATTTGCTCAAGAGTAAAGCAAAATTGGAAGAAAATATTCGTTTGATGTTAATTCCTAAAGATCCTAATGATAGCAAAAATGTAGTGATGGAGATAAGAGCAGGCACAGGTGGCGATGAAGCAAGTATATTTGCCGGTGATTTGTTTAGAATGTATTCTAAATTTTGCGAGATAAAAGGATGGAAAACAGAGCTGGTAAGTATGACAGAAGGAACTTGTGGCGGATTTAAAGAGATAATATTTAATGTATCAGGTAATAATAATGTATATGGACAACTAAAATTTGAATCAGGTGTTCATAGAGTACAGAGAGTGCCACGGACAGAATCCCAGGGGCGTATTCATACTTCTGCTGCCTCTGTTGTTGTATTGCCCGAAGCTGATGAATTTGATATAGAACTTAAAGAATCTGATATAAAAAGAGACACATATTGTTCGTCAGGACCAGGTGGACAATCAGTAAACACAACTTATTCTGCTGTTAGACTTACACATATTCCTACAGGCATTGTCGTTATCTGTCAGGACCAGAAATCGCAATTAAAAAATTTAGATAAAGCAATGAAAGTTTTAAGGACACGGATATATGATTTGGAATACAAAAAATATCTTGACCATATTAGTTCAAAAAGAAAAACTATGATTTCAACAGGAGACAGGTCTGCCAAAATTCGCACTTATAATTATCCACAAGCCAGAGTTACTGACCATCGTATAGGATTAACACTTTATAACCTTACTTCTATTATAAATGGCAATATACAACATATTATTGATGAGCTACAATTAGCTGAAAATGCAGAACGATTAAAAGAATCTGTTAAATAAAATAAAAAGATGAACAGACACGAAATTTTTAATAATATAATATCAAAAAAATCTTTTCTTTGTATAGGTCTGGATACAGATATAAACAAAATCCCAAAGCATTTATTATCTTATGAAGATCCTGTTTTTGAATTTAATAAAGAAATAATAGATTCAACAATTGATTTGACTGTTGCCTATAAAGTTAACACAGGTTTTTATGAAAGTCGTGGAATTAAAGGTTGGATAAGTTTAGAAAAGACCTTTAAATATCTTAATAAATTCAAAAATCAAATATTTACTATTGCAGATGCTAAAAGAGGAGATATCGGCAATACATCAGAACAATATGCTAAAGCTTTCTTTGATTTTAATTTTTCGGGATTTGATTTTGATGCTGTAACTGTTGTGCCTTATATGGGAAAAGATTCAGTAAAACCTTTTCTCTCTTTTAAAGATAAATGGGTGATTCTCTTAGCTCTTACATCTAATAAAGGTTCGGATGATTTTCAAAATTTAGAACTAAAAGACAAAAAAAAACTTTTTGAGATAGTTATATCTAAAAGTTCAAAATGGGGTAATGAAGATAATATGATGTTTGTTGTTGGCGCAACTAAAACAGAAGAGTTTCGTAAAATCCGTAATATTATTCCTAATCACTTCTTGTTAGTTCCAGGTGTTGGCACTCAAAAAGGAAATTTATACGAAGTTGCAAAATATGGAATGAATAAACAATGCGGACTATTGATAAATGCCTCAAGGAGTATTATTTATGCCTCAAACAATATAGATTTTGCTGAAAAATCAAGAAAACAAGCTTTGAAAATACAACAAGAAATGAAAGAGATACTTAAGAACTTATAAAATTGAAATTAGAAACTCAATACAGTAAGCCCACAATCTAAAATACATAATCTATAAAGATTAAAACTATGAAGATGTTTTATTTTTTTATTTTTTTATTTTTTTGCTCCTTATCAGCATTCTCACAAAACAATACAGATTCTTTACAAAATTTTCATGATTCTACTATAAAAGAAACAGACAAAGGCATTCCTTTTTATGATAAATATAACAATATTATTGGTGGGGACTCTTTAAGATACTGTAATGGGATAAAATGTTCAGGATTTATAAAAGATTATTATCCTGATGGTAAAATAAAACACAAAGGATATTATGTTAACGGGCAACTAACATCTATTTATAAAAATTATTATAATAACGAACAATTAGAAAGGTCTTTTAAAGTTAACAGCTCAAAAAAAAGCACTGTAACAATATATTACAAAAACGGGATTTTAAGGTCTAAAGGAAAATATTTGAATGATTCTTTTTTAGAATGGGAAGATTATTATCCAAATGGAAATTTAGAATCATCAGAAGAAAATAATAAAAGTTTAGATTATTATATTCATTTTAATTTTTATTATGAAAATGGAAATCCGCAAAACACACTTGAACTAATTGATAAAAAAAATAAAATTTATTCAAGCAAAGAATTTTTTGAAAACGGACAAGTAAAACAGGAAGGCAAAAGAATTCAAAATCAGGCAATTAATGATTATTTCAAATCAGGTAAATGGTTGATATATAATGAAAAAGGAGAACTAATTGATAAAGAAATTTATGTCAGAGGTGAATTAATTGATGAAGCATCCACGACCAAAGACGACTAAAAATTATGAATTATTAGTTATAATTTATGAATTGCTTTGTTACAATTTTTTCAATCTTTACAATCATTACAATTTTTTCAATTTTTCAGCAATATAAGTAGTGTCTGAACGAAAACAATACTTTTTGTCATTCTGAACTTGTTTCAGAATCTATAATAACTTGATAATCAGATTCCGAAATAAATTCGGAATGACAATATGAGAAAATATTATTTGTTTTCGTGCAGGCACTAAGTAACTAAAAATTCAGCCCGTAAAATTGCTTTAGCAATATTTCACTGGGTAAACAATATAACAATATAACAATATAACAACAAAAAATAGCAAATTAGTAAAAATATTAAGATTTTAGGACTTAAACCTTGATATTAGAACAAAAAACTGAATATTTTTTTACTCTCCCCTTTTGGTTCCCCTCTCTACTCGTAGAGAGGGGTTAGGGGTGAGTACAAACAAATATTAAATAATTTAACAATTCAACAATAATTTTCAAAAAACATATAAATATATGAAAAAATTTTACATACTTAACATTGCTATTTTAAATGCAGCATTGTTTTTGTCTTTTAATTTATTATATAGTCAAAATTTACCATCAAAAACAGATATTTTTAAATTCCAAAACAACATAGATAGCTATAAACATCTATGCTATAATTCTCTACAAAGAGATGAGGAATATTCCTTAATTGTAGGGCAAAGCGACCCTAACGAGATTGTAACAATTGATACTCCAAGTGTTGAGAATGGTAATATTCTTATCCTGAATAATGGACAACTAATTGTAAATAGCACACAATATACTGTTGAAGGAGGAATAATATGTATTAACAACGGCAGTATTTTAATTAAAAAAAACAGCGATTTATCTGTTAAAGGAGACATGATATTTGCTAATAAAAGCACATTCAGCATTGATAGTTCAAACTTTACAATTCCTATGGATTATATATATCAATATAATCTGATTTGTGTTGACAGTGCTGAATTTTTGATTAAAAACTCAGAAATCTCATTTACCAATGGTTTATTAAGTGGTGCTTTTACCGATTATTCTAAATTTTCACTTTTAAATGATAATTTTCTTCAATCTGTAACAATAAGTATGATGAGTCACTCAACATTAACTATTGATAACACTAAAAATGCATGGGAATTTTTACTTTTAGATACATGTAATATAAGTATAAAAAATTCACTCGGACTTATCTTATGGTTTTATTTTCAGGATAATACTACATCTGATTGTTGTTTTCCTAATGGTTCATACATTGAAAATTTTGATTTTGACAGTTCTGTAACCGGGCTTTCCGATATTACTTATAATGTTAGCATTGACAGTACAGCAAATATAAAATGGGGAATATTTCCGCAAAAAGGTTCAAATGTTACTATCAACAATTCATATCTCCGCACTTGCGGATTAATATTTGACCAAAATCATACAGACAGCATCTTTGGATTTTATAATAATATGTTCTATCAAAATCAAATATTTCCTATGACAGACAGAACTCTTACTTTGAAAAATTCGGAAATTGCTACATGGAATTTTTATTCTTTCAATGATAATAAGTTAATTGTTTCAGAAAGCATTTTTGGAGAGGCATTATCTTTTGAAGGAGGCAGTTTGCAAGTATTTGGATGTGTTTGTGATGGCTCCGGCGGATATATTGGCACAGAAGATGGTAATATTGAAATACTTTTTTCTAATATTCAGTCACTGGTATTATCACGAGGGTCTAACTCCGTAATAATTTTAGAATCAGATATTGATTTTGATTATAGAAACCCTACTTTTACTCAGACATCAATTGTTTTAATGGCAAATACAACATACGATTGTCCTCCTGTTGCCCTTGACACTTCTTTTGTATTAGAAATTTTTATTGATTCTGCTCACAATGCTAATATAAATTCAATTGTGCCAATTACAGGAATAATAAGAGATTTAAAAGGAGAATTTAGTCCGGCAAACTTAACCTTTTATCAAATACTATATGCTCCATCATCAGATCCAAACAATAAAATATTAATAGCAGATAGTTTAATAAATAAAGTATATGAAGATGTAATATACAATTGGAATACAAACGGTTTGAGTGAAGGAAATTATTTTATATATATTGCGGCATTTATTAATGATGATACCACAAGTATTGATATAGGAAGAGAAATATTTTTAGGAAATGCTGCCAGTATGGATAATCTTTGTCCAAATCTTACTTTGTTTCAGATTTATCCAAATCCCAGTAGTATAGCAACAACAATTAGATATAAAATAGAAAAAACAGGACATATAAACTTATCTGTTTATAATATTACAGGACAAAAAGTTGCTGATTTAGTTGATAAAGTTCAAAATCCGGGATTTTATACTATTAAATGGAACCATAAGCAAATTAATAAAGGAATTTATTTTTATAAACTAAAATTTAATGAGTATAATATAGTAAAAAAAACTATAATCTCCGGCTCTTTGTAAAAAAAAATTATATGGACTTATAACTGTTACTAAATTATATATTTGCATTTTTAAAATAAGTCAGAAATCTAAGTATTATGAGAAAAATTGGATTAGCAGTTTTTTTATCCATTTTAGGTGGATTATTTGTTATAAATGCTTGTAATACAAATCCAAGCGAGAAGGTCAAGACAGAACAAATTTTGGCTCAAAATAATAAGCAAAATGATAAAGAATTTGTTCAGAAAAAAGATACATTCAATTTAAAACAAAATAAAAATGTCAAGTCAGAAAAAAAAGACGAAATAAACTCAGAACAAATTTTGGCTCAAAATGTCGTTCAAAAAAATGATGGAACTGATAAAAAAACTGTTTCAAAACAAGAAGGTAAACCTGAACATTTAACTGCAAAAACTTTTCGTGAAAAGGTATGGAATTATGAAAAGAATCCTAAAGAATGGGTATTTGAAAGCAATTTGCCTTGTATTGCTGACTTTTATGCCGACTGGTGCGGACCATGTAAAATGGTTACTCCTATAATGAAAAATTTAGCTAAAAAATATAAAGGCAAAATAAACATCTATGAAGTAAACACCGGAAAAGAAAAAGAATTATCCGCTGTCTTTCAGATAAGTGGCATACCATCAATATTATTTTGTCCTAAAAATGGTAAACCCGCTATGCAACCCGGAGCTTTACCAGAAGAAAAATATATTGAAATTATTGAAAAATTCCTTTTAAATAAAAAAAAATAAAAAAAAAATTATACGTTTGCGTTTTGAAATAAGTTTGCATATTTGCATTTTTAAAATAAGTCAGAAACAATAAGTATTATGAAAAATTTTGGATTAGCAGTTTTTTTATCCCTTTTAGGTGGATTATTTGTTATAACTGCTTGTAATACAAATCCAAGCGAGGATGTCAAAACAGAACAAATTTTTGCTCAAAATAATAAGCAAAATGATAAAAAATTTGTTCAAAAAAAAGATACATTCAATTTAAAACAAAATGAAAATGTCAAGTCAGAAAAAAAAGACGAAATAAACTCAGAACAAATTTTGGCTCAAAATGTCGTTCAAAAAAATGATGGAACTGATAAAAAAACTGTTTCAAAACAAGAAGGTAAACCTGAACATTTAACTGCAAAAACTTTTCGTGAAAAGGTATGGAATTATGAAAAGAATCCTAAAGAATGGGTATTTGAAAGCAATTTGCCTTGTATTGCTGACTTTTATGCCGACTGGTGCGGACCATGTAAAATGGTTACTCCTATAATGAAAAATTTAGCTAAAAAATATAAAGGCAAAATAAACATCTATGAAGTAAACACCGGAAAAGAAAAAGAATTATCCGCTGTCTTTCAGATAAGGAGCATACCATCAATATTATTTTGTCCTAAAATTGGTAACCCTGCTATGCAACCCGGAGCTTTATCGGAAGAAAAATATATTGAAATTATTGAAAAATTCCTTTTAAATAAAAATAAAAAAAAATAAAAAATTATGGAACTTTTAACAAAACAGACATTTTTAGAAAAAGTCTTTAATTATGAAAAAAATAAAGAATGGAAATTTGAAGGAAAATTGCCATGTATCATTGATTTCTATGCTGACTGGTGCGGACCATGTAAAATGGTTCATCCAATACTTGTAGAATTATCTAAAGAATTAGAAGGTAAAATTGATGTTTATCAGATAAATACAGAACAAGAGCAAGAATTAGCATCAGTTTTTGGGATAAGAAGTATTCCTTCTATGCTATTCTGTCCAATACAAGGGAAACCTCAAATGTCTGTTGGCGCATTACCAAAAGAAGCATTGTTAAATGCTATTAATGATGTATTGATAAATAAAAAAGTAGAGGCAAAATAATAAGATTAAGAATTTTGGCTTTCATCTAGCAATTAAGAATCTGTAAATGATTAATTCCTTTTTTATATAACCTTTACTAAGAAATAATTCTTTTTCCCTTTTTGTACTAACAAATATTTGTTATTGATAAGCATCTCTGACTTAATTGTTAAATTATCATCTTTTATTTTTTCCTTGTTAACAGAAATGCCATTATTTTTTAACATTCTTCGTGCTTCACCTTTTGACTTAAAAATATTTGTTTTTATAGTTAAAAAATCAATAATATCAATACCTTGACTTAAATCATGTTCTGAAATTTCGTATTTCGGAACGCCTTCAAATACAGATAACAACACATCTTCTGATAATTTTTTTAAAGAATCAGCAGTTGTTTTACCAAATAAAATTTCCGAGGCATCAACAGCAGCATTATAATCTTGTTTTGAATGCACTCTTATCGTAATATCCTTTGCAAGATACCTTTGTAATATACGGAGATGAGTCGCTTTATTATGTTGATTTTCAAGCTCTTTAATCTTATCTTTTGATAAAAGAGTAAATATTTTTATATACTTTACCGAATCTTCATCAGAAACATTTAGCCAAAACTGATAAAATTTATAAGGAGATGTCTTTTTAGGGTCAAGCCATATATTACCTGTCTCTGTCTTGCCAAATTTCCCTCCATCAGATTTGGTAATCAAAGGGCAAGTTAATGCAAAAGCACTTGTTCCTGTCATCTTTCTAATCAATTCAACCCCGGAAGTGATATTTCCCCATTGATCAGAACCACCCATTTGTAACTTGCAATTTTTGTTTTCATTCAAATATAAAAAATCATAAGCTTGTAATAACTGGTAAGAAAATTCTGTAAAAGAAAGTCCTGTCTCTAATCTGTTTTTAACAGAATCTTTGTTCATCATATAATTTACAGTGATATGTTTACCAACATTACGTAAAAAATCAAGAAGGTTAAACTTCTTTATCCAGTTATAATTATTTACAAGCTCTGCTGCATTCTGCTTACAATCAAAGTCAAGAAACTTTACTAATTGTTTTTTCATACATTCATGATTATAACGCAAAGTATCTTCATCTAATAAATTTCTCTCTTTTGATTTTCCCGAAGGGTCTCCAATCATTCCTGTTGCCCCACCAATTAATACTATTGGCTTATGCCCTGCAAGTTGAAAATACTTTAACATCATTATTGATACAAGATGACCAATATGCAAAGAATTTGCTGTTGGGTCTATCCCTAAATAAGCAGAAGTAACTTCTTTATCAAGTTGTTCTTCTGTGCCGGGCATAATATCATGAATCATACCTCTCCATCTTAATTCTTCAACAAAATTCATATCTGTAATGTTATTTTTTTAATATTACTTGTTTGTTATTATCTCTATCAGTTTGAGTATTTTTAGTTGTTGATTTTATTTAATGCTTAAATATATAAATACACTTTGTTATACACAAAATTTTGTATTAAAATGAATATAAATACCATTTACCATCTCTTTTTATAAGTTTCATCACTTCTGAACTTCTGCTTTCTCCTTCCTGATGATTAAATATAAACGAAACTTTTGCAATTTCATTACCAGAACCTGATATTTCATATTGTACCTTTCCAAAACTTGAAGCTGACTTAAAACAGTTTCTAAATTTTTCAAATGTTTCCTTTATTTCTTCTGTTTCACCATATTCATCGGCTTGTTTTTTTAAATTAGAAAGCATACATATTCTTTTAGTATCGCCATCACCTTCACCCAAAGAGTCACAAAGATTTTCTAATAAGAGATAGTCGCCTGTTCTTGCTGCATAAAAAATTGTATTCACAACATTATTAGGATCTGTTTGGTCAATCTTGTATTTGGTCTCTTGATTTTGAGAAAAAAGTACTAAATTGGACAAAATTATCAATAAAATAATTACAAATTTCTTCATGATTTTTTTATTAAAAAATTGGGACACTCTAAAAAGTCAAAAATAACACAACTAATACATTAAGTGTTTTTTTGAAACATTATTCCACTTAGCCTGACTTGAGTAATCTGTAAAATATATTTTAAGGTCTGCCTGACTGGAATATTCTACAAAATATATCTTCTTATCCGCCTGACTGGCATAATCTGTAAAAAACCATAATCCCTGGTTGCCTGTTGCCTGACTGGAATACTCTACTTTATAAACCAGCAAATCTGCCTGACTTGAATATTCTACAACAAAGACCTTTATATCTGCCTGACTGGAATATTCCACAGAAAAAACTTTCTGAGCACCTGTATTGTTAAATAATAATACAAACAAAGAAATAACAGATACATATAACAATGTTTTTTTTATTTTATAATTCATAATAATTAATTTTTAAATTTATTTATGCAAATGTATAATTTTTTATAATGTTTTTTAATAATTTTGCTATATTAAGATACAAAATACAGGCCAAAAATTGTTCGGTTTCTAAATAGTGCCTGCACGAAAACAAATAATATTTTCTCATATTGTCATTCCGAATTTATTTCGGAATCTGATTATCAAGTTATTATAGATTCTGAAACAAGTTCAGAATGACAAAAAGTATTGTTTTCTTTCTGACACTAAATAATAAAAAAATTATGAACTTTTGTAAAATAAAAATGGTTGCAACAGATTTAGATGGCACCTTACTTACAGACAACAAATGTATAAGTAAAAAGGACTTTACCACTCTTAAATTACTTAAAAAATATAATATCTGTCGTATCATTGCAACAGGCCGTTCTTTATATTCTGTCAAAAAAGTGCTAAATGATAATTTTCCTATTGATTATTTAATATTTACAACCGGTGCAGGAATTATTGACTGGAAATCTAAAAAAATAATACGTTCAAAAAAATTAAACTACAAAAAAGTATCGGTAATTTCAGATATCCTGATAAAAAATCAGGTTAATTTCATGATACATAAACCAATTCCTGATAATCACAAATTTATATATTACAAAACAAATAAAAGTACTTTATATACCTGTAATGATTTTGATGAACGCTGTTATCTTTATAATAAATTTGCTATACCTGCAAAAATAAAACCAAAAGATTTTGGAGATGCCTGTCAAATAATTGCAATAATTCCAAATGATTTAGTGTTATTAAAAAAAATAAAACAAAAATTTGACACCAAATTATTAAAAATAAATATTATACGAACAACTTCTCCCCTTAACAAAAAATCTATCTGGATTGAATTTCTTCCGAATAAAATTTCAAAAGCTAATAGTGTGGAATGGCTTTGCAATAAAATAGGAATTAACAGTTCAGAATCTTTAAGTATAGGAAATGACTATAATGATATTGATTTATTAAAATGGACAAAACATAGCTTTGTTGTATCTAACGCACCTGATGATATTAAAAATCAGTTTACTGTTAGTAAAAGCAATACAAACAGTGGATTTACCAATGCTATCATTCCTTATCTAAAAAAAACATAAAATAATAATTTAACAAAACGACATAAAAATTATGCCTGTAATAAATTTACAGGGACTTATATTAATAATTGTCATTATATAAAAAAAACGGGTTTTAATCAATAAATAACATTTGGTTGCAATATCTTTTTATTTATATTTGCACACCTATAATAATCCTTAACAAAAAATTTTATGGACCAAATTAAAAGAGCACTTAACGAGTCAGCTACGATGCGATGGATTGCATTATTATTGATTAGTACTGTAATGTTTTCAAGTTATTATTTTTATGATGTCTATTCTTCAATCAAAGACACTTTACAGGGAGAATTAGGATTAAGCAATACTGATTATGGAAAAATGTATGGGGCTTATTCTTTTCTTAATGCTTTTGGTATGGCTTTTATTGGAGGTATGATACTTGATAAATGGGGTATAAGAAAAACAGGAAATGTATTTATCGCTTTTTTGACAATAGGAACCATTATAACTGCTTATGGTGCAAGCAGTATTTTTAATAATGGCGGACTGGGATATAAACTATTTTGTAATCTTGGAAAAAATTATACTCCTGCCTTAAAGATGATGATATTTGGAAGAGTGGTATTTGGATTAGGGGCTGAAACTTTTTATGTAGTTATAAATAAGGTTATAGCAAAATGGTTTAAAGGACATGAATTAGCATTTGCTTTTGCTATAAGTTTGGCTTTTGGTCGTTTTGGTACTGCCGCAGCTCTTATGTATTCGCCAAGAATATTAGCTACTGCAAGTTTGGATGCAGCAAGCTGGTTTGGAGTTATGCTTGTCTTAATTGCTCTTGTCTGCTTTATTGTGTATATTGTATTTGATTTTAAATTTGATAAATCATTACAAAAAGTGTCAGGAGAAAACAAAGATTCAGAAAAATTCCGCGTTAAAGACCTTGTAAAACTACTTACAAACCGCTCTTTTATTTATATTACATTATTATGTGTAACGTTCTATTCTGCAGTATTTCCTTTTGTAGGTTTTGCAGCTGATTTCTTACATAATAAATTTGGATTTTCACAGCAATTAAGTGGCGATATTACAACAATACTTCCTTTTGGAACAGTTATCTTTACTCCTATCTTTGGCTGGTTTACAGACCACAAAGGCAAAAATGCCTCTGTGATGATACTGGGCTCATTACTTTTAATAATAGTTCATCTTACCTTTTCATTTACTAGTATTACTCCATATATACCATTATTTTTACTTGGTGTTGCCTTTTCATTAGTGCCGGCAGCTATGTGGCCTTCTGTTGCCCGTATTGTTAAAGAAAATAGATTGGGAACAGCTTACGGAATTATGTTTTCAATCCAAAACTGGGGATTAATGCTATTCCCTTACTTTATTGGGAAAATATTAGATGCTACTAATAAAAATATACCAGAAGGAGAACCTTTGGACTATACTTATTCTATTTTTATGTTAGTTGGTTTAGGTGTAATAGGATTAATATTTGCTATTTTATTAAAACGCGAAGATAAGACATCCGGATTTGGACTTGAACTGCCAAATAAAAATAATTAATACAGATAAACATTCATGACCAAAGACAGTTTAGAGTTTAGAGTTTAGAGTTTGAAGTTTGAGGTTAATAACAGAAAACTAAAACCTGGAAACTTTTGTCTTTTGTCTCGTTAAAAATGAATTAATTACGAAGACATAAATGCCGTAGGATGCCTATCCAACGGTATAAAACACATAAAACTTCCATAATTCCGTCTAAGACAGATAAAATTTGAAAAGTAAAAAAAGGTTACATTGTTAATTTTCAATAAAATATAAAACACATGAAAAAACTATTATTATTAATTTTATTATTACTCGGATTTCAAACAATCTTTGCTCAAAGTTTATTATGGGAAATTACCGGAAAACATTTGAAAAAAACATCATATCTATACGGAACTATTCATATACAAGATAAACGCGTTTTTAACTTTGGAGATATAGTAAAAGAAAAATTCAACAGCTGCGATGCTTATGCAATGGAAATATTATTAGATGAAATTGATAAAGAAACTGTTCGGAAAATTATCTTAATGAAAAATGATAATTCTTTGGACAAACTTATCAGCAAAGAAGATTATGAACTATTAAATAAAGTATTTAAGAAAAAAACAGGTATGAGTATTACTCTGTTAAACAAAACAAAACCGTTTTTTATTGCATCTCAATTAATGCAAGCAAGTATGAATAAAGAAATGAAAACTGCTTTGGATATATATTTTCTTAATATGGCAAAAGAAAATAATAAAAAAATTTATGGCATTGAAAAGCTTAAAGACCAGGTAGATGCTATTGATAAAATACCTCTTAAAGAGCAATGCGAAATGCTAATGAAAAGCGTTAGAGACACTTCTTCTGAAAAAGATAAATATGATGAGCTGTTAAAAGTATATCTCAAAGGTGATTTAGATAAGATGCTTGAACTATCAAAAGATACAACAATGCCTGAAAATTTCAATGAAATATTCCTTACAAACAGAAATAAACACATGGCAAAAAAAATTGCTAAACTCTGTAAAAAACAATCAACTTTTAATGCAATAGGAGCTGCTCATCTATGCGGAGAACAAGGCGTTATAAACTTGTTGAGAAAAAAAGGATATACTGTGAAACCTGTTAAATTTGAATTTAAAAAACAAGATTAATCTGCTTTCCTGTCAAAAAATTAAAAACTCTATAACTTTTCTACTAATTTTATTATTGTCTAATTTATTGCTATTCAGTTTGTTAAATAGATATGTAAAAAAAAATTAAAAATTTCTTAAAAAATATTTGGATAATGAACACAGGTTCATTATCTTTGCAACGAATTTCTATTCATTTTTTTTATAATAAAATAACTATGTCACCAAGGCCAAAAAGATTTAGAACAATGTGTCAACCACCTGTCATAAGAGGTTTTAGACCTTATGGCAGTTCTACGGAATTGACAGGAACTGTTAAACTTCTTTTTGAAGAATATGAAGCAATAAGATTAGCAGATTATGAAAACCTTTCACATACGATAGCTGCAAAAATGATGAATATATCCCGTCCTACTTTTACAAGAATCTATGACAATGCAAGGAAAAAAATTGCACAAGCTTTTATGGAGAACTCTTCAATAGTTATTGACGGCGGAAATGTCCGGTTTGACGAAGAATGGTTTAGATGTTCAAACTGTAATACCACTTTTAAAGCACAAAAAAAAGAAAATAAAACTATGGAATGCCCTATTTGTCATTCAGAAAAAATAATAAATATAAACTCTACAATAAAAAATAAAACTGACACTAAAAATTATAAGAATATGTCAAGAAATAGAAATAAGGGCTTTTGTATATGTCCTAAGTGTGGGATAAAAATATCTCATCAGGCAGGAATACCCTGTAGAGAAATAATTTGCAATGAATGTGGAACAAATATGATAAAAGATATAGAATAACAAAATAAACCGATTTATAAACTTAAAAAAAATAATTATGCCAAATTTTGATGGAACAGGTCCTGACGGACAAGGACCGAGAACAGGAAGAAGAAAAGGAAATTGTAATCCTATGCCTGTAAAAAATACTAAATCCAAACAAGATGTAAAAACTAATGAATCAATAAAAATTGCAATTACATCAACAGGAAAAACTCTTGACTCAACAATTGACCCACGATTTGCACGATGTGCTTACTTTATTATTTACAATACAAAAGATGGCACTTTTGAGGCAATAGATAACCCTGCCAAAAATGCTATGGGTGGTGCAGCCACACAAGCAACTGAAATTATTGCCAATGCACAGGTAAAAAAAGTTGTATCAGGAAACTACGGACCAAGAGCACAAAATGCTCTTGAATCTTTAAACATCGAGTATATCTCTGTTGATAGCAATAAAACTATACAGGAAATTATTGAACAATATAAATAATTTTTTTAATCTTAAATATTAATTTAAAAAAAGGAGGTTATTATGCCAGGATTTAATGGAACAGGTCCAAATGGACAAGGACCAAGAACAGGATGGGGAATGGGAAGATGTAACCCATTACATGATAAAAATTCTAAAACTACTCCAAACGACAATCAACAGATTGAGCCAAACGATAATCCTTTCTTCTATGGAAGAGGAATGGGTTATAGAAGAGGATTTGGCAGAGGATTTGGCAGAGGATTCGGAAGAGGATTCGGAAGAGGATTTGGACAGGGTTTTGGTAGAGGATTTAGATTTAGAGGAGGATGGTAAAACAACAGACAACTTTCCAAAATAAAAGCCGTAGGATATTTTACCCCGTTGGCAAAATATCCTAACCGGGTTAATCCAACGGTTTAAAATTTGATTTTGTTTAGTTTATTGTAATAGCCAATAATCTTTAGTCGGCAATTGGCAGTCAATAGCTAAATTTAAAATTAATCAGGAAAGATGTCTGATATTTACTCTTTAATTCTACATCATCTTGCTTATAGTGTCTTGTCAACAGACATAAAACCTGACAGAGTTTGGCTTTTATACAAAGCTTTATTATTGACATAACACTATTTTATCTATAAACTAAGCTTAAAATAAATATGATTTTGATAAAATTTTTCAAAATCATTTGAAAAATTTTATTCATTTAAAAATAAAAATAATAAAATGAGAAAAATAGCAGTACCTGTAATAGGTAACAAACTAAGTCCGCACTTTGGACATTGTGAGCAATTTGAACTCTTTGAAGTAGAAAACAATAAAATTATTTCGGAAAATGCAACAACTTCTCCCCCACATGAACCGGGAATATTACCTGCATGGCTCGCAAAACAAGGAGCAACTGATATTATTGCATCAGGAATGGGAAATAGAGCAATATCTCTGTTTAATGAACAAAAAATTAATGTGTTTTTAGGATCTGAAATAAAAGAGCCCAAAGAATTAGTGCAAAATTTGATAAATGATAATCTGACAACAGGAAAAAACTTTTGCGATCATTAACATGAATAATTTATAAGTTTTCGTAATAGATAATTTATGAATTATTCAGGTTAAATAGTGTTTGTTCATAAAGTCGCTGGTAAACCGTTAAAACGGTTTCTAAAAAAAGAGATTTTTATTATATATCGTAATTTATCACAACATAAAATATGAAATCAGATATTAAGATAGCTGTTGCAAGTGGTAAAGGCGGAACAGGGAAGACAACTGTTGCTGTTAACCTCTTTTATACTATAAAAGATTTAATTGACAATGAAATACAGCTTATTGACTGTGATGTAGAAGAACCTAATGATAAAATATTTGTAAAAAGCAATATTTATTTTGAAAAAAATGTAACGTTAGATATACCTGTTATAAATGAAAAAAAATGTATCTACTGTGGCAGATGTGCAGAATTTTGTGCTTATAATGCAATACTTTTTATAAAGTCCACACGTCATATCAAAGTGATAGAAGACCTGTGTCATGCCTGCGGAGCATGTTTATATGCCTGTGATGTGCCTGATGTTATATCTTTAAAGAAAAAAATCCTTGGCAAAGTATCCAAATATAAAATTAGTGATAATGCCGAACTTATTGAAGGCAAACTTAACATAGGAGAAGCAATGGCTGTGCCTGTAATAAAATCAGCTAAAAAACAAGCAAAAAAAAACTCTTTTGTAATTTATGATTCTCCACCGGGAACATCCTGCCCTGTATTGGAAACAATTCATAATGCAGATTATGTAATACTTGTTACCGAACCCACACCCTTTGGACTTAATGACCTGAAAATAATGGTTGAGACAATTAAAAAACTTAAACTTGAAAAAAAAATGGGTGTTGTGATAAACCGTGCAGGACTCGGCTCCGAACAGATATTTGATTATCTGAAAAATGAAAATATTGAAATATTAATGGAAATTCCTTTTGACAAAAAAATCGCAAAAATATATTCAAAAGGAGAAATTATTGTTGACAAATTACCAGAAATAAAAGAAAAATATATTGAGCTTTTTAAAAAATTAATGCTCAAATAATTGTATGAAAAATAATTATGAATTATGAGCTTCTAACTAAAACCTTTTATCTTGTTAAAAATACAAACACATGAAACAAATAACTGTTATTAGTGGTAAAGGAGGCACAGGCAAAACAAGTATCACTTCTGCTTTGGCAACTATAGCCAAAAACAGTGTCATTGCTGATTGTGATGTTGATGCAGCTGATATGTTTCTGATAATGAAACCACACAATATAAAAACAGAAAAATTCCCCGGCGGAAAAGTTGCTGTTATTGACGACAAAAAATGCACAAACTGTGGAATATGCAAAGATTTATGCAACTTTGATGCAATAAGTTTGGTTCATAATAAAATGACTGTATCCGACTTTGCCTGTGAAGGATGCGAATTATGTATGCACGCATGCCCTGAACATGCAATATCAATGCAACAAAGTGATGACAGCCGATGGTTTATTGCTAATACACGATTTGGACCTATGATACATGCCCGCCTCGGAATAGCAGAAGACCTGTCAGGAAAATTAGTTGCCATTGTAAGAGAACAGGCAAAAAAAATTGCTGAAAAACAAAATAAAGATTATATCCTTATTGACGGACCACCGGGTATAGGTTGCCCTGTAATAGCTTCTTTAACAGGAACAGATATTGCTGTCATTGTTACCGAACCTACACAATCGGGATTACACGACCTTAAAAGAATAGCTAAATTAACTCAGCACTTTAAAGTAAAATCTTATGCTATAATTAACAAATTTGATATTAACAATAACGTAAGTCATATAATTGAAAACTATTGTAATGACAATAATATTGATATGATTGCAAAAATTCCTTTTGATAAAACATTTGTTGATGCTATGATAAGCCAACAAAGCATAATAGAATATAATCCTGATTCGGAAATTAGTAAAATAATATATTCTATATGGGAAAAAATAAAACTATAAATCCGACTTCTCTGAATTCAGTTTGGGAAAGTTAATCTCATCTTTTACAATAAAGGCATTTCCATATTCTTTTGAAATCTTATTCAAAAATCCTTTAGCATCCATCCTTGTTCTAAAGTCACCAACTCTTACTTTATAATTTGGCTCTTGAAACAAGACATAAATACTTTCGTCAGGATATTTTGTTAAAAATTTTGTCTTAACATTAACAGCTCTTTCTCTTGAATTAGCTCCTGAATCAAAAAATATCTGAATACGATATCCCGAAATACCTTCCTGTTTTTTATTTAAAGCTATATGTTTTTTAACAAGGTCTCCTATCCTGTTATCCTGTATTATCTCTACTGTCCCCGAATTATGATTCTGAGCTTTGATGTTAGAAATAAACAAAATATTGATAAACAAAAAAAATAAAGAAAATTTAAATACTTTCATCAGCAAATATTTTATGATTTTTTTCCACATACAGATTACTTTATATTTGACAAAACAAAATTAGAACTAATTTTTTAAATGACAATATATTTTTAATAAAAATTGGCGATGACATACTCTCCCACAAATTAATGCAGTATGATACAGGCTACAGGACTTAACTTCTCTGTTCGGAATGGTAAGAGGTGGAACATCAGTGCTATAGTTACCATAAATCTTTAAAGTTTATGATAAAACAAGTTTTCCGCTGGCGCTCGTTTGTAACGAGTGCTTATTTAACTAATCCGCTGGCGCTCGTTTGTAACGAGTGCCTATTTAACTAATCCGCCAGTTGGCGGA
>CAZOSY010000022.1:0-18238 GCA_964582565.1 uncultured Bacteroidales bacterium
TCTTTTGGTTCTATTTTTTTAGTAGGTTTACCTTCTGACTCAATATTTTCTTTTCCTGTTATTTTTTTTCTACTTCTTCTTGTAATTTTAGATTTTTTTTCTTCTTTTTGTTTTAGAAGATTTTCGTTATAGTCAACAAGTTCCATCACACACATTTCTGCGTTATCTCCGAGTCGGTTACCTATTTTAAGTATTCTTGTATATCCTCCTGGTCTTTCTGCTATTTTAACTGATATTTCTCTAAATAGTTCAGTAATAGCTTGTTTATTTTTCAAATACTTGAATACTATTCTTCTAGAAGAAGTAGAATCGTCTTTAGACTTAGTTATTAAAGGTTCTACATATTTTCTTAAAGCTTTTGCTTTAGCAACGGTAGTATTAATTTTTTTATTTAAAATCAGGGAGCATGCCATATTAGCAAACATAGCTTTTCTGTGGCTAGCAGTTCTGCTTAAATGGTTAAAGTTTTTTTTGTGTCTCATATCAATTATTCCTTATCCAATTTATATTTTGAAGTATCCATTCCAAAGTTTAAATTTTTTAATTTAACTAAATTTTCCAGTTCTGTCAGAGATTTTTTACCAAAGTTTCTAAATTTTAACAAATCATTTTTATGGAAAGTTACGAGTTCGCCGAGAGTTTTTATTTCAGCGGATTTCAGGCAGTTTGATGCTCTCACTGACATATCCATGTCTTCTATTTTTGTTTTTAGTAGTTGTCTTATATGAAGAGATATTTCATCAAATTCCTTTGTCTCTATTTTTTCTTCGGTATCAAGAGTAATTTTTTCGTCAGAGAAGAGCATAAAGTGATGTATTAATATTGATGCAGCCTCTTTAAGTGCTTTTTTGGGTGTTATAGATCCATCAGTAATAATATCCATAGTAAGTTTTTCATAATCTGTTTTTTGTCCTACACGAAAGTCATCAATTTTATATTTTACATTTTTTATTGGTGTAAATATAGAATCAACAGGTATTGTTCCTAATAAATCATCAACATGTTTATTTTCTTCAGCCGGAACATAACCTCTTCCTTTACTTATGTTTATTTCCATTTTTAAGTTTACAAATGGTTCCATATTACAAATTACCAAATCAGAATTTATAACCTGAAATGCTGACAGAGAGTTATTAATATCACCGGCTTTAAATATTTTTTTATTGGTAATATTAATTGTTACTTTTTCTTCATCTATGTCCTCAATTTGTTTCATAAATCGTATTTGCTTTAAGTTAAGTATAATTTCCACTACATCTTCAGTAATAGATTCTATAGTAGAAAATTCATGATCTACGCCATCAATTTTTATTGAAGTTATAGCATATCCTTCTAATGAAGACAGCAAGATTCGTCTTAAAGCATTTCCTATAGTTATTCCATAGCCGGGTTCTAAAGGTCTAAATTCAAACTTACCATTGAATTTGTCGGCGTCTAACATAATAACCTTGTCAGGTTTTTGAAAATCTAATATTGCCATATTTATGAATATTAAGGAGTTTTAATTATTAATTATTATTTATTATTTATTATTTAGAATACAGTTCTACTATTGCTTGTTCATTAATCTCTTCAGGTATCTCTTCTCTTTCAGGGTAGTTAATAAATTTTCCACACATAAGATTTTCATCCCATTCTAACCATGAGAATTTATTTGTTTGTGATATCAATGAATTTGTAATTACTTCCAAAGATTTGGATTTTTCTCTAATTCCTATTATGTCTCCCGATTTTAATGTTAATGAAGGGACATTAGCAACTTTATTATTAACGGTTATATGCTTATGTAACACTAATTGTCTGGCTCCATTTCTAGTGTTAGATATACCCAATCTAAATACTACATTATCTAATCTGGCTTCAATCAGTTGAAATAATATTATACCTGTAACTCCTTTTTTTCTGCTTGCTTTTTCAAAAATTTTCCTAAATTGTTTTTCCAGGATACCATAAGTATATTTTGCTTTTTGTTTTTCCAGTAATTGTTCGCCATATTCTGATTTTTTTCTTCTTCTTTTAGATGTTCCATGTTGACCTGGTAAATATTTTTTTCTTTCAAAATATTTATCTGGTCCATAGATAGCTTGTCCAAATTTTCTGGCTATTCTTGTTTTTGGTCCTATATATCTTGCCATAGTTATAATTTTATATTTAGTTTAAACTCTTCTTTTTTTAGGTGGTCTGCATCCGTTATGTGGGATAGGAGTAACATCAAATATTTCGGTTACTTCTATACCTTGTGAGTGTATTGTTCTGATAGCAGATTCTCTACCTGCACCTGGTCCTTTAACAAAGACCTTTACTTTTCTCAATCCTAAGTTATAAGCTACTTTTGAGCAATCGGCGGCTGCTAATTGAGCAGCATAAGGAGTATTTTTTTTAGAACCTTTAAACCCTTGTTTTCCTGCAGATGACCATGTTATTACTTGTCCTGAATTATTTGTTAATGAAATAATTATATTATTAAAAGAGGCATGTATGTGAGCTTGTCCAGAAGCATCTACTTTTACAACTCTATGTTTTTTGGTTTTTAAAATTTTTGCCATATTTTTTTTACTATTATTATGAATTATTTTTTATCTTCAGCTTTTTTCTTATTAGCAATAGTTTTCTTTTTACCTTTTTTTGTTCTTGCATTATTTTTTGTGTTTTGTCCTCTTACCGGTAATCCTATACGGTGGCGTATTCCTCTATAAGAGCCAATGTCCATTAGACGTTTGATATTTAACCGAGTTTCTGACCGTCTATCTCCTTCAACTTTATATTTTTCGGATATTATTTTATATATTTTGTTTTGTTCCTGATCAGACCAATCTTTAACTTTTTTGTTTGGGTCAATATTTGCTTGCTTAAGGATTTTTTGTGCTGAGCTTCTTCCTATACCAAATATATAAGTTAATCCTATTTCTCCTCTTTTGTTTTTTGGTAGGTCAACACCTGCTATTCTAGCCATATAGTTTTTAGTTTAGTTTTGATAATTTTATTATAAAAACAATTTAATTTTTACAATCTTTTTTATTGCCTTAACCTTGTCTTTGTTTGAATTTAGGTTTTTTTTTATTAATAATATATACTCTACCTTTTCTTCTGACAATTTTGCATTCGGGGCTTCTTTTTTTTACTGATGCTCTAACTTTCATTTTGTTAATATTTATTTTATTTATATCTAAGGATTATTCTGCCTTTTGTCAAATCATAAGGTGAAATTTCAAGTTTTACTTTATCGCCTGGCAGAATTTTTATATAGTGCATTCTCATTTTGCCTGATATATGAGCTGTTATAATATGACCATTTTCTAATTCAACTTTGAACATAGTATTCCCTAATGATTCTATCACTGTTCCATCTTGCCGAATTGATGTTTGTTTTGCCATATTATTTTTTTTTTAATTTTTGCAAAGTTACAAAACATTTTTTTAAAGAAGTAAAAGTAATAATATTTTTTATTAAAAAGCACCTATCCCTGGTCTGCCTTTAATTCTTCCTGATTTCATAAGTCCGTCATAATGTCGCATTAGCAAGTGGCTTTCTATTTGTTGTAATGTATCCAAGATAACACCTACAAGAATTAACAGGGAAGTGCCCCCATAGAATTGGGCAAATTGTGTATTTACTCCTGTTAAGCTAACAAAGGCGGGCATTATAGCAACGAAAGCAAGGAATATTGATCCTGGCAGTGTTATTCTTGACATCACATTGTCAATAAATTCAGCTGTTCTTTTGCCTGGTTTAACTCCTGGTATAAAGCCCCCGTTTTTTTTCATATCTTCAGCCATTTTGCTGGGATTAATAATTATAGCTGTATAAAAGTATGTAAACAGTATAATCATTATAGCGAAAGTAAAGTTATACCAAAATCCTGTAAAGTCAGAGAATGCCGCTGCAAATCCTCTCAGGGCTTCACTATTTCTAAATCCTGCTAATGTGATAGGCACAAACATAATTGCCTGAGCAAATATTATAGGCATTACTCCTGCTGCATTTACTTTAAGTGGTATAAATTGTCTGACACCGCCATATTGTTTATTTCCGACGATTCTTTTAGCATATTGTACTGGTATTCTTCTTGTTCCTTGTATTAATAGTATAGTAATTAGTATTACAAGTATAAGGAATACTATTTCTACAAGAAAAATCACTAAACCTCCGCCAAGTTCTTCTACTCTGGAAGCAAATTCTGCGAATAATGCAAAAGGTAGTCGGGCAATAATACCAATCATAATTATTATTGAGATACCATTACCAATTCCTTTGTCAGTAATTTTTTCGCCCAGCCACATTATAAACATTGACCCTGCTGTAAGAAGTATTACAGATGATATCCTGAAATACACTGATGGCGGTACACCTGGCAGAAAAGGGTATATTGCTTCGGCAGGAAGTTGACGTACAAGATTGAATATATAAGAAGGTGATTGCAGTAATAAGATAGCTACTGTAAGGTATCGTGTAATTTGGGTTATTTTTTTCCTACCGCTTTCTCCTTCTTTTTGTAATTTTTGGAAGTAAGGGACAGCAACTCCCATTAGTTGTATAACAATAGAAGCAGAGATATATGGCATAATTCCTAATGCAAAGATAGATGCATTAGAGAAAGCTCCGCCAGAGAACATATTTAACAGTCCGAGTATGCCTTCACTTGTTTGAGCTTGTAATGCTCCAAGCTGATGAGGGTCAACACCCGGTAATACAACAAAAGCTCCTAATCTATAAATGAGAAGAATTCCAATAGTATAGATTATTCTTTTTCTAAGGTCTTCTATCTTCCATATATTTCTAATAGTTTGTATTAGTTTCTTCATTAAGATTGTATTTTAATTATTTTACCACCTTTTTCTTCAATAGTTTTTATTGCTGATTTTGAGAAAGAATGTGCTTCAACAGTTAGTTTTGCTTTTAAATTTCCTCTGCCCAGTATTTTTATAAGATTACTTTTTGAGGTTATACCGTTTTCAGCTAATATATCAGGATTTATTGCTGTTATTTTTTTCTCATCAGCTATTTTTTGTAAAGTATCAATATTAACAGGTGTAAATTCTTTTCTGTTTATATTTTTAAAGCCGAATTTAGGTATTCTTCTGTATATAGGCATTTGTCCACCTTCATATCCATAATTACGTTTATATCCGGATCTGGATTGTGAGCCATTATTTCCTTTTGTAGAAGTTCCGCCATAGCCTGAACCTTGTCCTCTGCCTATACGTTTTCTTTTTTTCTCAGAACCTTTTATATGTTTAATATTTGTTAAGTCCATAATAATTTTTTATTATAGTTAAATTTTTTCTATTAATAACAGATGATTAACTTTATTAATCATTCCTCTAATCTGAGGCGTATCATTTACTTCTATTGTTTGTTGCATTTTTTTAATGCCGAGAGCTTTAAGAGTTCTTTTTTGTCTTTCAGGTCTGTTAATGGCACTTCTTATTTGCTTTATTTTTATTTTGTTCATTGTTTTAAGCATTTTTAGTTTAGGTATTTCAAATTTTCAACTGTTGAACGGATTATGTTATTATAAATTTATCCATTAAATACTTTATTTATATCAATACCTCTTATTTTAGCTATAGAGTAAGGGTCTCTTATTTGAGTAAGTGCATTTATAGTAGCTTTTACGACATTATGAGGGTTTGAAGATCCCTTGGATTTTGCGAGTATATTTTTTATGCCCAGATTTTCTAACACAGCACGCATAGCTCCTCCTGCTATAACTCCTGTTCCTGGCGCTGCTGGTTTAAGGAATACAGAAGCTCCGCAATATTTACCTGTTTGCTCATGTGGTAAGGTTCCGTTAATAATAGATACTTTAATAAGATTTTTTTTTGCATTGTCTAATCCTTTTGCTATAGCAGATGTTACCTCCTTTGCTTTTCCAAGGCCATATCCTACAACGCCTTTTTCATTACCTGCAACGACAACGGCTGAGAAACTGAATGCTCTGCCACCTTTGGTAACTTTTGTTACTCTTCTGATACTTACTACTTTTTCTTTAAATTCTATTTCACTGGATTTAATTCTTTTTTTATTATTATTTTGCATAGTTTTATTTAAAATTTAAGTCCATTTTTTCTGGCTTCTTCAGCCAATGATTTAATTCTGCCATGATACAGATAGCCATTTCTATCAAATACAACAGTATTGATTCCTGATTTAATAGCTTTTTCAGCAATTAATTTCCCTACTGATTTAGCTTGTTCAATTTTTGTTGTTTTCTTAGAATCAATATTATCTTTCCCGATAGATTCGGGATGTCCCATTTGTTTTAAATCTACAGAGATTAAAGTTCTACTGTTTTCGTCATCAATAATTTGAGCATAGATATATTTATTACTTCTAAATACACTTAATCTTGGGACCTCAGGTGTTCCTTTAATTCGTTTTCTGATTCTTTTTTTTATTCTTATTCTGTTATAATTTTTTTTATTTTTTATCATTTTACATTAAATATTAAAAAATTAAAATACTTTTTAATCACCGGCTGTTTTACCAGCTTTTCTTCTAATTTGTTCGTTAAGAAATTTAATACCTTTTCCTTTATATGGTTCAGGTTTTTTTAAAGAGCGTATTTTAGCTGCTACTTGTCCTATAAGTTGTTTATCAACAGATGATAGTATTATTCTAGCTGTTTTGCCTCTTTGTGTTATTGTTTCAACTTTTACTTCTTTTGGTAATTCAAAGACAATACTATATGAATTTCCAATAGATAGTTCTAATATTTGGTCGTGGGAGTTTATTTTATATCCTACGCCTATGACTTCCTGTTCTATTTTATATCCTTTTGATACACCTGTAACCATATTATATATAAGAGATCTATATAATCCGTGTAAGGACTTATCTTTTTTTTGTTCAGTATGTCTTTCCAAAGATACTATAGAGTCGTTTACTTTAACAGTAATACATGGGTCAACAGTTTGTTTTAGTTCTCCCATAGGTCCTTTTACTGTTACTATGTTATTATCAGATACAGTAATTTGTACTTGATTAGGTATTTTTATTGGTAATTTTCCTATTCTTGACATTTTTTTCTCCTTTTTTAGCTAATAAAACATAATACTTCTCCGCCAATATTTTGTGTTCTTGCTTCTTTATCTGTCATTATGCCCGCTGATGTTGATATGACAGCAATTCCCAAGCCATTTAGTACTCTTGGCAATTGTTTGGCATTTACATATTTTCTTAGTCCCGGTTTACTAATTCTTTTAAGTTCATTAATAGCAGATACTTTTGTTACAGGGTGATATTTTAAAGCTATTTTAATAGTATCCTGAACAGGATTATCTTCAAATTTATAGTTTAAAATATATCCTTTTTCAAATAGTATTTTAGTAATTTCTTTTTTTGTATTTGATGCAGGTATTTCAACAATTCTGTGATGAACAGACATAGAGTTTCTTATTCTTGTCAAATAATCTGCAATAGGATCAGTAGTCATTTTTTTGTTTTTTTTATTAGTTTTATATATATATTATTAATAAATATTTGATATTGTCAACTAAATATAGTTTATTATTGTTAAAAAATTGTAAAAATTGAATAAAGCGTTAATAATTATATATCAGTTGATCTATGTATTCATAAATGATTTATCTATGCTTAATTGTCTCACTACTAAAATATTTTACCAGCTTGCTTTTTTAACGCCTGGTATTAATCCTGCTGATGCCATTTCGCGAAAGTTTATACGTGATATACCAAATTGTCTCATATATCCTTTTGGTCTTCCTGTGAGCTGGCATCTATTATGTAATCGGACAGGAGAAGCATCTTTAGGTAATTTTTGTAATCCTAAATAATCTCCTTGTTCTTTAAGTTTTTTTCTTTTTTCAGAATATCTTTCTACCATTTTCTGTCTTTTTATTTCTCTTGCTTGTATTGATTTTTTTGCCATATTATTTTTTTTTTAAATTGTTTAATTTTTAAATGGTAATCCAAAGTTTTTTAACAGTGCGAGAGCTTCTTTATCAGTTTTAGCAGAAGTAACAAGTGTAATATTTAAGCCATTTAATTTTTCAATTTTGTCAATATCTATTTCCGGAAATATTATTTGTTCTGTTATGCCGAGGTTATAATTTCCTTTACCGTCAAATCCTTTATTGCTTATTCCTCTAAAGTCCCTAACTCGTGGTAGAGATACAGATATTAATCTATCAAGGAACTCATACATTTTATTTCTTCTTAGAGTAACTCTTACACCAATTGGGAATCCTATTCTAAGTTTAAAGTTGGATATATTTTTTTTTGCATTTGTAGGCACAGCTTTTTGTCCTGATATAAATGTCATTTCATTGATAGCAGTAGTAATAAGTTTTTTGTTGATAATAGCATCTCCCAGTCCCTGATTAATACATATTTTTTTAAGTTTTGGTACCTGCATATTACTTTTGTATCCAAATTGTTTTTTTAGTTCTGGTACTATTTCATTAACATATTTATTTTTTATTCTTGGTAAATAATTCATTATTTTATTTCCTCTCCTGTTTTTTTTGAATATCTGATAAGTTTTTTATTATTATTTAGTTTTCTCCCTATCCTTGTTGGTGTTCCATTATTATCAATAATCATAAGGTTAGATATATGTATAGGAGATTCTTTTTTTATGATTCCGCCTTTAGGGTTTTCAGTAGTAGGTTTAGAATGTTTAGATACCATATTAACATTTTCTACAATAGCTTTTCTTTTTTTAATAGCTATAAATAAAACTTTGCCTTGTTTACCTTTAAAGTTACCGGCAATAACTTTTACGATATCGCCTTTTTTTATGTGTAGTTTTGGTTGCATAGTCATTATAATAATTTTTTAGAGCACTTCCGGTGCCAGTGATATAATTTTCATAAATTTTTTCTCTCTTAGTTCTCTTGCCACAGGTCCAAATATACGCGTGCCTTGCATTTCTTCTGTTTCTGTTAGTAATACTACAGCATTATCACTAAATCTTATATAAGAGCCGTCATTTCTTCTTACTTCTTTTCTTGTTCTTATAACAACAGCTTTTGAAACAGTTCCTTTTTTTATATTGCCTGAAGGTATTGCAGTTTTAACAGTAACAATAATTTTGTCGCCGACAGAGGCATATCTTTTCTTGGTGCTACCCAGTACACGTATACATAATACTTCTTTAGCACCGCTGTTATCAGCTACAGTTAATCTAGATTCTTGTTGCACCATAATTATTTAGCTTTTGTAATAATTTTAATTAATCTCCATTGTTTATTTTTACTTAATGGTTTTGTTTCCATAATACGAACAGCATCACCAATATTGCATTCATTATTTTCGTCATGAGCCATAAAACGGGAAGTTTTTTTTATAAATTTTCCATATATCGGATGTTTTACTTTTCTAACTATTTCAATTACAATAGATTTATTCATTTTATTACTTACAACAATTCCTGTTCTTTGCTTTCTTAAATTCCTATTTTCCATTTTGTATATTTTTTTTATTATTATTCAATTCTCTAGCTCTTAGTTCTGTTTTAAGCTGTGCAATATTTTTTCTATACGCTTTAATTTTCATAGGGTTTTCTAATGGTGATACAGCATGATTAAGTTTTAGTTTAATGAATTGATTTTTTTCTTCTTCTAATCTTTCATTGATTTCGCTTATAGAAAATTCTTGTATTACAGATGTTTTCATTTTTTATATTTTTAAGAGCATTTATTATTCTACATAGTCGCGTCTAACGACAAATTTAGTGATTACAGGTAATTTTTGTGCTGCTAGGCGCATGGCTTCTTTGGCTATATTTAGAGGAACTCCATCTGCTTCAAAGAGTATTTTTCCCGGAGATACTCTGGCTACAAACAATTCCGGTGCACCTTTACCTTTTCCCATACGAACTTCTGCTGGTTTTTTAGTAACGGGTTTATCAGGAAACATTCTTATCCATATTTGTCCTTCACGTTTCATATAACGGGTAACAGCTTGTCGTGCTGCTTCAATTTGTCTTGCTGTTATCCATGCTTCTTCTAATGTTTTAATACCAAAAGAGCCGAATGAAAGTTCAGCACCTCTTTTGGTGTTTCCTTTCATTTTGCCTTTTTGCATTTTTCTATGTTTTAATTTTTTAGGTTGTAGCATTTTTAATATTTTTTTTTTATTTGTACGCTTTCAAAAAACAATGGTAAAATTATACCTAACCTATACAAGCCAGAGCTAAATAGGTTATACGTTAAATTGACCTAATTTCTAATTTTTTGTTATTTTTTTTAACATTATCTTGAATAAATAAATTTATCTTCTTCCTCGTCCTCTTATTCTTCTTTTATTATTTTCATTTTTTTTATCTGATTTAAATTTGGGTTTTAATACTGGATTAAGGTCTCTTTTCCCAAATACTTCTCCTTTACAAATCCATACTTTAATGCCTATTTTTCCATAAGTAACCTGTGCTTCATTTAAAGCATAATCTATATCTGCTCTCAATGTATGTAGTGGAACACGTCCTTCTTTGTATAGCTCGCTACGGGCCATTTCCGCACCTCCTAATCTACCGGATATAAGCACTTTAATACCTTGTGCTCCCATTCTCATAGAAGATTGAATTGCGGTTTTGATAGCTCTTTTATAAGCTATTCTACCTTCAATTTGATGAGATATATTATTAGCTACTAATATGGCATTTAATTCGGGGCGTTTAACTTCAGATATATTTATTTGTATTTCTTTTTTTGTAATTTTTTTTAATTCTTCTCTTAGTTTGTCAATATCTTGTCCTCCTTTTCCTATAATAATTCCTGGGCGTGCTGTATTTATAGTGATAGTAACTAGCTTTAATGTCCTTTCTATAATAATTTTAGCTATACTGGCTTTAGCTAGTCTTATATTTATATATTTTCTAATTTTATCATCTTCAAGAAGTTTTGCTGCAAAGTTTTTATCATCATACCAATTAGAGTCCCATCCTTTGATGATTCCTAATCTTAAACTTATTGGATTTACCTTTTGTCCCATTTAATATTTCTTTTATTTAATTAGTATATCAATTATTCTTTTTTACTATTAATTGCTATAGTAACATGGTTTGAGCGTTTTCTTATTCTATGAGCTCTACCTTGCGGAGCAGGTCTAATTCTTTTTAATTGTCTGCCACTATCAACAGTTATGTTACTAATAAACAAGTTACTATCTTCTATTTTAGTATTTTCATTTTTATTTTGCCAATTAGCTATAGCTGATAGTAATAATTTATAGAGTTTTTTTGCAGGTTCTCTTGAAGTATTTTTCAATATTTGCAGAGATTTTTCTACTTTAAGTCCTCTGATTAAGTCAGCTACCAGCCTCATTTTGCGTGGAGAAGTCGGACAATTATTAAGTTTGGCAAAGTAAGTATTTTTTTTTATTTCTTTTAGCTTATCAGAGCTATTACGTTTTCTTCTTCCCATAAGATTAAAAATTTTATGTATTTAAATCATTAGAACAGTCAGTTGCCTGACATCTTTTAGTTTACCCCGTTGGATATTATCCTACGGGGTTTACACGTTAAATAATTTTGCTCTTAGTGAAATATCCACCAAGGCGAATTTCGCGAGATAAATACGCAAAATTAATCAGACAACCGCCTGATTATTTAACAGGGTAAATATTTAAGCAATTATAAGTTCAAAGTTCAATGTTTGTCGTTAGATGTTTCCATTTATTAACTCCTCAAGCCTTAAACTTCAAACTCTAAACTATTATTTATCATGAATATTTAATAAGTTTTATTTATTGGCTTTATCTTTTTTAGTTCCTGCATGTTTTCTAAAAGTTCTGGTTGGGGCAAATTCTCCTAGTTTATGTCCTACCATATTCTCAGTTATATAGACAGGGATAAATTTATTACCATTATGTATAGCTATAGTTTGTCCAACAAAATCGGGTGATATCATAGAAGCTCTTGACCATGTTTTTATTACATTCTTTTTTTTTGTTTTTGATACTTTGGCTATTTTTTTTTCCAGTTTATAGCTTATATAAGGACCTTTTTTTAATGAACGACTCATATTTTTTTATTTTTTTCGTTTTTCAATAATATATTTATTAGAATATTTTTTTCTGTTTCTTGTTTTATATCCTTTGGCTGGTATACCGTTTCTTGATCGCGGGTGTCCGCCTGATGCTTTTCCTTCACCACCACCCATTGGATGATCTACAGGGTTCATTGCTACAGCTCTGGTTCTGGGCCGTTTACCAAGCCATCTGTTTCTTCCTGCTTTGCCTGATATTTCAAGATTATGGTCTGTATTTGATATCATTCCTATTGTAGCTCTACATAAGGTTGATATCATTCTTACTTCTCCTGATGGCAATTTAATATTAACAAATTTGCCTTGTCTTGATATTAGTTGAGCGTGAGATCCTGCTCCACGTGATAGTTTTGCTCCTTGTCCAGGTTGCAGTTCTATGTTATGAATTATAGTTCCCAAAGGTATTTCGCTCAGATATAAAGAATTACCAATTTCAGGTGCTACCCCTTTTCCTGATATAATTTTTTGTCCTATTTTTATTCCGCTAGGTGCTATTATATATCTTTTTTCTCCATCAGCATAAAATAACAGGGCAATACGGGCAGTTCTGTTAGGGTCATATTCTATAGATTTTACGGTTGCGGGTATGTTATCTTTATTTCTTTTAAAGTCAATAGTTCTATATTTTTGTTTATGCCCACCGCCAGTATAACGCATAGTCATTCTTCCTGTATTGTTTCTGCCTCCGGATTTTTTCCCTGGAGCTAATAAACTTTTTTCAGGCCTTGCATTAGTTATATCATCAAAGTTGCTTATTATTTTAAAACGCTGACTTGATGTTGTTGGTTTAAATTTTTTTAAAGTCATTCTTATTAATTATTAACAAATTAAAATATTATTTAATAATTATATATTGCTGTAAAAGTCAATGGTTTCATCTTTCATTAGTGTTACTATAGCTTTTTTTACAGATTTTGTTTTCCCTGTAATTGCTCCTGCTTTGACATTTCGGGATTTTGATTTTCCTGAATAAATCATTGTATTTACTGATTTGACTTTTACATCATATAGTTTTTCTATAGCTTTTTTTATTTCATTTTTTTTTGATTTTTTATCAACTATAAAGCCATAACGATTCATTTTTTCGCTAATGGCTGTCATTTTTTCTGTTATTATTGGTTTTATTAAAATAGCCATATATATATTTTTTTATATTAAGAAAAAGTTTTTTCTATTTCTTGGACAGAGTTTTCAGTAATTAATATGTTATTTGCATTTAATATGTCATAAGTATTTAAACTTGAAGCCATTATAATTTTAGCTTTCCCCAAATTTCGGGACGACAAATATACATTTTTATTTCTTTGTGATAGTATCAGCAATGTTTTTTTATCACTAATTCCAAAATCATTTAATAAATTCAGATAGTTTTTTGTTTTAGGCATTTCAAAAGAGAATTCCTCTATAACAGTTATACTGTCATCTTTAATTTTGTGTGACAGGGCTGATTTTCGGGCTAATGTTTTTATTTTTTTGTTTAATTTAAAATTATAATCTTTTGGTCTGGGTCCGAAAGTTCTACCTCCGCCTCTAAAAATAGGTGATTTAATATCACCTGCACGAGCAGTTCCTGTTCCTTTTTGTTTTTTAATTTTTCTTGTGCTACCTCTAACTTCGCCTCTTTCTTTTGTTTTATGGGTTCCCTGTCTTTTGTTAGCCATGTGTTGTTTCACATCTAAGTAAATAGCATTATCATTAGGTTCAATAGCATATATTGAATCATCTAATGATACTTTTCTGCTAGTTTTTTTTCCGTTAATTTTATATATTTCTATATCCATCTTTCAATTATTATATATGAACCATTTGGTCCAGCTACTGAACCTTTAATTATTAAGATATTTTTTTCTGGTATTATTTTCAGAATTTTTAAGTTTATCATTTTAACTCTGTCATTACCCATTCTTCCTGGCATTCTCATACCTTTAAAGACCCTTGAAGGGTAAGATGAAGCGCCAATAGATCCTGCTGCTCTGGCTCTATCGTGTTGTCCGTGTGTTGCATCTCCAACGCCTTTAAAGTTGTATCGTTTTACAACTCCCTGAAATCCTTTTCCTTTTGAGATTCCTGCTACATCTACAAAATTTCCCTGTTCAAAAATTTCAACAGTTACAGTTTCGCCTAATTTTTTCCTTTCCGAGAATCTTGTAAATTCTCTTATTATTTTTTTTGGTGTTGTTCCTGATTTTTTAAAGTGTCCTTTCATAGCTTTGGATGTATGTTTTTCTTTTTTATCATCATAAGCCAGTTGGACTGCTTCATATTCATCTTTTTCTTTAGTTCGTATTTGTGTTACGACACAAGGCCCAGCTTCAATGATAGTGCATGGTATATTTTTACCAGAGGCATCATAAATGCTAGTCATTCCTATTTTTTTTCCAATTAATCCGGACATTTTTTTAAAGTTTTAATAATAATTTTTTATTAGACCTTTATTTCTACTTCAACTCCACTGGGCAGTTCTAATTTCATCAGAGCATCAATTGATTTAGAAGTAGTGCTGTAAATATCTAATAATCTTTTATAAGAACATATTTGAAATTGTTCTCTTGATTTTTTATTTACAAAAGTGGACTTTAGCACAGTAAATTTTTTCTTTTTTGTTGGTAAAGGAATTGGTCCACTTACAACTGCTCCTGTTGATTTTACAGTTTTTATAATTTTTTCAGCTGATTTATCAACTAAGTTATAATCATAAGATTTTAGTTTTATTCTAATTTTTTGTTTCACGTTTTTTTATTTTTTTTTACAAATTAACAATAATACCTTTAATATTATAAATAATTTTTTCTGATATATCATTAGGAACCTTATTATAATGTGAAAATTCCATAGTAAATCTTGCTCTTCCTGAAGTGATAGTTCTTAAATCTGTTATATAGCCAAACATTTTAGATAGAGGAACAGTAGAACTGACTATTTGGTATCCTATTTTTGATGTTATATTGTTTAAATGAGCTTTTCTTTTGTTTAGGTCGCTTGTAACATCTCCGATATATTCGTCAGGTGTAACAATTTCTAAGGACATGACAGGTTCAATTAGTATTGGCTTTGCTTTTTTGCAAGCTTTTTTAAATGCTAATTCAGCAGCTATTTCAAATGATAACTGGTCAGAATCAACAGGATGATAATTTCCATCTATTAGTCGTACTTTTAAATTATTCATAGGATATCCGGCTAAAACTCCATTTGTCATAGCTTGTTTAAATCCTTTTTCCACTGATGGTATAAATTCTTTTGGAATATTTCCTTTTTTTATTTCATTAATAAAGTACAGACCTTTAATTTTTTTATCATCCGGAGAGATTTCAACAGTTATGTCAGCAAATCTACCTTTGCCACCGGTTTGCTTTTTATATAATTCTCTATGTATAACAGTATTGCTAATAGATTCTTTATAAGCTACCTGTGGCATTCCGTGATTACACTCAACTTTAAATTCTCTTTTTATTCTGTTAAGTAAGATTTCCAGGTGTAGCTCTCCCATTCCGCTTATTATTGTTTGTCCTGAATCTTTATCAATTTTTACTTTAAAACTAGGGTCTTCCTCTTGTAACTTATTCAGGGCTATATCCAATTTATCAATATCTGCTTGTGTTTTAGGTTCTATAGCAATATTAATAACAGTATCCGGAAAATTCATAGATTCAAGGATGATTGGATATTTTTCGTCGCAAATGGTATTGCCTGTTTTTACCTTTTTTAATCCTGCAGCCACACCTATATCTCCGGCACTGACTGATGCCAAAGTATTTTGTTTATTGGCATGCATTTGCATAATACGAGAGATTCTCTCTTTTTTATTAGTATTAGAATTAAGGATATAAGAGCCGGATTTTAACATTCCTGAGTAAACTCTAAAGAAAGCTATTTCTCCTACAAAAGGGTCTGTTGCTATTTTAAAAGCTAATGCACAGAAGTGTTCTTTTTCGTCAGTTTTTCTTATTTCCTCTTTATTTGTTTTTGGATTGATACCTGTAACAGGTGGTATATCAACAGGACTAGGCAAATAATTTACAATGGCATCTAATAAAGGTTGTATTCCTTTATTTCTGAATGCTGATCCACAAATAACAGGAGTTACTCTCATTTCAATTGTAGCTTTTCTAACAGCATCAACAATTTCTTGTTCAGTAATAGAATTAGAATCATTTAAAAATTTTTCAAAAAGATTATCATTTTCTTCAGCAGCACCCTCAATAAGTTTGTCCCTGTATTCTTTGGCAATATTTATTAAATTATCTGGTATAGGTTCTTCATAGTAGTTCATTCCATAGTTATCTTCGTCCCAGATAAAAGCTTTATTTTTTATTAAATCAACAATACCCTTAAAATTATCTCCTATTTCTATTGGTATTTGTAAAGGTATAGGATTGGCATTTAATTTTTCTTTTATTTGTGATACTACTGAAAAAAAGTCTGCACCAGCTCTGTCCATTTTATTTATAAAACTGATTCTAGGAATTTTATACTTATCAGCTTGTCTCCAGACAGTTTCCGATTGTGGTTCAACGCCACCTACAGCACAGAATACAGCAACAGCTCCATCTAATACTCTTAAAGACCTTTCAACCTCAATTGTAAAGTCAACATGTCCTGGTGTATCTATAATATTGATTTTATATTTTTCATTATTTTTACTCCAAAATACAGTAGTAGCCGCTGATGTTATTGTTATTCCCCGTTCCTGTTCTTGTATCATCCAGTCCATAGTTGCTGCTCCATCATGGACTTCACCAATTTTGTAATTTTTTCCAGTATAATACAATATACGTTCAGTTGTTGTGGTTTTACCCGCATCAATATGAGCCATAATGCCAATATTTCTTATATATTTTAAATTCCCCGACATTTTTATTTATTGTATATATACTTAATTATTTAATATTATTATTTAGTGTCTGTTTATAAAGTCCACATTTTCTTATTTCAGTTATAAAAAAAATCGTGTTATTATCCTTGCAAGTTAAAATTGTTAAAGACACACGAATTATATCAATCATTTAACAATTTATAATTTATTTTAAAATCTAAAATGAGAAAAAGCTTTGTTAGCATTTGCCATTTTATGAATATCTTCTTTTCTTTTAAAAGCTCCGCCTTCTTCTTTATAAGCAGATATAATTTCGGAAGATAAATTTTTACTCATAGACTTTTCTTTGCGGCCACGAGCAAACTTTATCATAGATTTCATTCCTATAGAGGATTTTCTTTCCGGTTTTATCTCTGTTGGTATTTGAAAGGTGGCACCACCTATTCTTCTACTTTTAACTTCAACAGATGGAGTAACATTTTTTAAAGATTTTTGCCATACTTCCAAACCATTTTCTTTTGTTTTTTCTGATACTATATCAATAGCTTCATAGAATATTTTAAAGGCAATATTTTTCTTTCCCTCTATCATCATATTATTAACAAATTTTGTTACTAATATATCGTTATATCTAGGGTCAGGAAGTATTTTTTTCTTTTTAGGAACATTTCTTCTCATTTTGATTTAATATGTTAAAGTTTTATTATTTAAAAATTTATTTTTTAGGATTTTTTGGTTTTCTTGTTCCATATTTAGATCTTCTTTGTGTCCTTCCTTCAACTCCTGATGTATCTAAATTTCCTCTTATTATATGATATCTTACTCCTGGAAGGTCTTTTACTCTACCGCCTCTAATCATAACTATTGAGTGTTCCTGTAAATTATGACCTTCACCCGGGATATATGCATTTACCTCTTTACCATTAGTTAATCTAACCCTTGCCACTTTTCTCATAGCAGAATTAGGTTTTTTAGGTGTAGATGTATATACTCTTACACACACACCTCTTTTTTGAGGACAGGAATCTAATAAAGGACATTTACTTTTTTTAATTATTTTTTTTCGTCCTTTATGTATTAATTGTTGTATCGTCGGCATATTGATATCTTTAATTTTTGTTTTGATAATTTTTTAAAAAAAGGCAAAAGTAATATTTTTTTTTAAATAAAACAAAATATGTCAAATAAAATTATTTTTTTATGTCCTGATTTTATCAAACTTATTTTTTGCCACTATGATTATATTCATCCTGCCAGATAATTACTAAGAGAACAAATAATTTAAAGTCCTTATCACTAATCTAAATAATAATACAATCAAAGTTTTGGACTTGTTAAACTGTTGATATTCAGTATTACTATTTTAAAAAATATTATAAAAAACATTAGTGAATTGTTTATTATCAATAAATA
>CAZOSY010000023.1:0-18190 GCA_964582565.1 uncultured Bacteroidales bacterium
TCTGGATTAGAGTTAATATGTCTAAAAGACTTATTTAATTTCTACTATTGTAGATGGATTAATAAAACCACGAAACTACCAAAGTCTAAAAGACTTATTTAATTTCTACTATTGTAGATTCATTTGTTCTTGTTCTTTTATGTCTTTGTCTAAAAGACTTATTTAATTTCTACTATTGTAGATGGGTCTGGCAAAAGGATACGACAAATAGTCTAAAAGACTTATTTAATTTCTACTATTGTAGATCCGAAAAACCGATTTATTTATATCTTTGCAGTAAAATTATAAAGTATAAAAAAAAATTATTAATAACGCATGAAAAAAATTATAATTAAAACATTAGTTGTTTTTATTGCTGTTTTTGGAATTATTAACATTAAACTTTTAAAAGCACAAGAAAGTCATCAAAATATAACATTAACTGATATATGGGCAAGTGCTACATTTTATCCAAATATGCCAAAAGACGTATATCACATGAACGATGGCAAGCACTATTGCATACTTGAAAACAGAATAATGTTAAACGAATATTCATATAAAGATGACAAAAATCCAAAAACAATTATCCGCACAAGTAAATTAATTCCCAAAGGAAAAGATAAAGGCATTCCTTTTGATGATTATAAATTTAATGCTCACGAATCTAAAATCCTTATTGCTACCAATCAGGAACCAATATACAGGCACTCAACTCATGCAACATATTATATATTTGATATAAAAACCGGAAAACTTACACTTTTATCTGATACAGGCAAACAAGGTCTGGCAACTTTTTCGCCTGATGGCTTTAATGTTGCTTTTATCCGTAACAATAACTTGTTTGTTAAAAATATTAAAAATAATGTTGAAAATCAAATTACTAATGATGGCTTATATAATAATATTATAAACGGCTCTCCTGATTGGGTTTATGAAGAAGAATTTGGCTTTACAAAAGCTTTCTTCTGGTCACCTGACGGCTCAAAAATTGCTTTTTATAAATTTGATGAAAGTAAAGTAAAAGAATTTTTCTTAACAGAATATAATAACCTTTATCCTGAAGAATATAAATATAAATATCCTAAAGCAGGAGAAGATAATTCTATTGTAAGCATTTATGTATATAATATAGAATCAAAAACTACAAAAAAAATGGATATTGGTAAAGAAACCAATCAATATATTCCAAGAATTAAATGGACACAGGACTCTAATGTGCTTTCTATACAGAGGATGAACCGCCTGCAAAACAAACTTGAAATACTACTGGCTGATGCCAATACAGGAAATTTTAAAGTTGTATATACTGAAAAAAATAAATATTATATTGATATAACTGATAATCTTACTTTTTTGAAAGACAACAAACATTTTATTTTTACCAATGAAACCAATGGATATAATCACATTTATCTTTATTATATAAACGGAAAACTTATTCGCCAACTTACAAAAGGAAACTGGGAAGTAGAAAAAATAAAAGGTGTTGATAATAAAAATGAAATAATATATTATATATCATCTGAAACATCACCTGTTAACAGAGATTTGTATGCAATAAAACTTGACGGAACAGATAAAGTTAAACTCTCAACAAAACAAGGCACCAATAAAGTAAGTTTTAGCAAAGGATATAAATATTATATCAATACATTTTCTGATGCAAATACGCCACCATATATAACTGTTAATGCTACTGATGGCAAAAAAATCAGAGTATTAGAAGACAATGCTCATATAATTAAAGCAACAAAAAATTATGGATTTACTAAAAAAGAATTCTTTAGTTTTAAAACATCAGATACCGTTGAATTAAATGCATGGATGATAAAACCACCAAATTTTGACTCAACAAAAAAATATCCTGTGTTTATGTATGTATATGGTGGTCCGGGATCTCAAACAGTAAAAAATGACTGGGGATACTTTGATTTTGCTTGGTTTCAAATGCTTGCACAAAAGGGTTATATCACCGTATCTGTTGATAACAGAGGAACAGGAGCCAGAGGCGAAGAATTTGAAAAATGCACATACATGGAACTTGGAAAACTTGAAACCATTGACCAAATTGAATCAGCTAAATATTTAGGAAATCTGAACTATATAGATTCCAACAGAATAGGAATATTCGGATGGAGCTACGGCGGATATATGTCAATTTTATGTATGACAAAAGGTGCTGACTACTTTAAATCAGCAATAGCTGTTGCACCCGTAACCAACTGGAGATATTATGATAACATATATACTGAACGATTTATGAGAACACCACAAGAAAATCCTAATGGTTATGATGATAATTCACCTATTAACTATGTAAAAAAATTAAAAGGTAAATTATTACTAATACACGGGACAGCCGATGATAATGTTCATCTGCAAAATTCAATGGAACTAATAAATTCTCTCGTTAATGCTAACAAACAATTTGAAATGCAATTATATCCAAACAAAAATCATGGTATCTATGGTGGATATACAAGATTACATCTATATACAAAAATGACTGATTTTATACTAAAAAATTTATAATATTATTTTTGTAAACAAAAATAATATTTATATCTTTGCATTTTTTTAATTTTACTTACTAAATAATTAATTCGCAAAAAAACAAATATTATATGATTATTGTATCAATAAAAGAAGGTGAAAACATAGAAAAATCATTAAAGAAATTTAAAAAAAAATTTGAAAAAACTGGAGTATTAAAAGAACTAAGAGCAAGGCAATGTTTCTTAAAACCATCTATTAAAAAAAGAGAACAAAAACTTAAAGCTATCTATGTACAACAAATACATCAGGCAGAGGAAGAATAATAAAAAATTTTAATATTTACTTGTTTTTAATATTTGAAGAAGTTTTTTTCTTATCCATTACTACCAAAATAAATTTATATATTTTAAATATTTTTAAAATTATTTTTTTATAAGCCAACTTTTCTGAAACAAATTTTAATAATGATTAAAGAAGCCAAAGAAAAATTTATTCAATATATAAAATTTGAAAAACGATATTCTAAATATACATTGACTGCTTACAAAAAAGATTTATCCCAATTTTTATTCTTTGTAGAAAAAAATTATAACATTTTTAATATTAAAAATGTTGACCACTTAATGATTCGCTCATGGCTAGCATATTTAATGGGTAATTCTATATCTACAAGAACTATTAATAGAAAAATATCTACACTTAAATCATTTTATAGATATTTGATTAAAGAAAGTATAGTTAAAAAAAATCCAATGGATAAAATTATTTCCCCAAAAACATATAAAAAATTACCTAATTTTATAGAAAAGAATAAAATGGATTTGTTATTTTGCCAAACTGACTTTGGCAAAGGTTTCTTAGCTGCAAGAGACAAATTAATATTAGAAATGTTTTATGCAACAGGTATGCGATTATCAGAATTAGTTAACATTCACCAATCAGATGTAGATACATATAATTATACAATTAAAGTATTAGGAAAAAGAAACAAAGAACGAATTATTCCATTTAGCAATAGATTAAATATTTTAATTATAACTTATATAAAAGCAAAACAAGAAATTATAAATAACAAAGAAAAAAATAATTATTTCTTTGTTACTGAAAAAGGAAAAAAAATCTATACAAAACTTGTATATCGTATAGTAAATCATTATCTCAATCAGATTACAACTTTAGATAAAAAAAGTCCACATGTATTACGTCATACATTTGCCACACACATGCTAAATAATGGAGCTGATTTGAATGCAATAAAAGAATTATTAGGACATTCAAACTTAGCATCTACTCAAATATATACACATAATACTATTGAAAAACTAATAAATGTTTACAAACAAGCACATCCTAAATCATAATAAATATTTAATAAAAAAATAACTAAAATAAATTAATCAAAACAAAAATTAACCATTATGAACATTAACATTAACTCTATACATTTTAAAATAGACAAAAAATTAGAGACTTTTATAAAAAGAAAAGCTGATAAATTAGTTATTATCTATGATGAAGTTGTGAGTAGTGAAGTAATTTTACGAATGGTGAATACAGAAACACAAAACAACAAATCAGTAGAAATGAAATTAAAAATTAAGGGTCATAATCTTTTTGCCAAAAAGCAATCTAAAACTTTTGAAGAAGCTACTGATAATGCTGTTGAAGCACTCCGTAAACAATTAATGAAACGAAAGAAAAAAAGCAGGACAAAATAATCACCTAAAATTAAGTTTATTAAAAAAAAACACAATAATTTTTGTTTAATTATAATATATTTTCTAAATTTGCCATTTTTTAAAAACAAATGCATTATTTTATATATTAAAAAATAATGCCGATGTAGCTCAGTTGGTCAGAGCAGCTGATTTGTAATCAGCTGGTCGGGGGTTCGAATCCCTCCATCGGCTCATCTTTTAAATTTTTATAAGGGGAGATTCCAGAGTGGTTAAATGGGGCAGACTGTAAATCTGTTGGCTAAGCCTTCGAAGGTTCGAATCCTCCTCTCCCCACAAAAAAGCGGAAGTAGCTCATATGGTAGAGCGACAGCCTTCCAAGCTGTAGGTGGCCGGTTCGAGCCCGGTTTTCCGCTCTATATATAAAAGCCGATGTAGCTCAATTGGTAGAGCGCGTCCTTGGTAAGGACGAGGTAACGGGTTCAATACCCGTCATTGGCTCTGATATATAATAATTAACTAGAATCTTTAATAAATATAAAAATTATATAATATGGCAAAAAAAGAACAATTTGATCGTTCCAAACCTCATGTTAATATTGGAACTATAGGTCATATAGACCATGGGAAAACCACTTTAACTTCTGCAATCACTACGATACTTTCAAAAGAAGGTCTATGTGAATTCGCATCTTTTGATTCAATAGATAATGCTCCTGAAGAAAAAGAAAGAGGTATTACTATTAATACAGCTCATATAGAATATTCAACTTCAAAAAGACACTATGCACATGTAGATTGTCCCGGACATGCTGACTATGTTAAAAATATGGTTACAGGTGCCGCGCAAATGGATGGCGCAATATTGGTAGTAGCTGCTACTGATGGTCCTATGCCTCAAACACGTGAACATATACTATTGGCACGTCAGGTTGGTGTGCCTAAAATTGTAGTGTTTATGAATAAAATTGATATGGTTGATGACCCTGAATTATTAGACCTTGTTGAAATGGAAACAAGAGAGTTGCTAAGCTTCTATGGATATGACGGCGATAACGCACCTATTATTAGAGGGTCAGCTCTTAATGCTTTAAACGGAGATAAAAAATCTGAAGAAGCTGTATTGAAACTGTTAGATGCTGTTGATGAATATATCCCTATACCTGTCCGTGAAGTAGATAAAGATTTTTTAATGCCTATTGAAGATATATTCTCTATAACAGGACGCGGAACTGTTGCAACAGGAAGAATCGAAACTGGTGTTATTAAGATTAGTGACGCTGTTGATATTATTGGAATGGGAGCTCATAAACTAAAATCTGTAGTTACAGGAGTTGAAATGTTTAGAAAAATCCTTGACAGAGGAGAAGCCGGAGATAATGCGGGACTCTTATTAAGAGGTATTGCTAAAGACCAAATTAGCAGAGGAATGGTCATTGCAAAACCAGGATCTGTTACTCCACATGATCATTTTAAAGGCGAAGTTTATGTCTTAAAAAAAGAAGAAGGTGGACGACATACACCATTCCATACTAAATACCGCCCACAGTTTTACTTTAGAACAACTGACGTAACAGGAGAAATTGCTTTACCTAAAGGTATTGAAATGGTAATGCCAGGCGACCATATTACTATTGATGTTAAACTCATCGCTAATATAGCAATGAATAAAGGATTAAGATTTGCTATACGTGAAGGAGGAAGAACCGTAGGTGCCGGACAAGTAATAGAATTAATAAATGATTAAAAAAACAAACTAGATAATAATAAAAAATAGTATCTATTCAGTTTGTAAAAAATGTTAACAACATCATTATAAATATAATATAAAAATATTTATAACTAATACAAATTGCAGACACTAATTAATACTAAAAATTTAATTTTTTATATCTTTACCTCGTTGGATATTTCCTACGGGGTGAATAATTACTAAAAATTATTATATACGGGTGTAGCTCAATTGGTAGAGTAGTGGTCTCCAAAACCATTGGTTGGGAGTTCGAGCCTCTCCTCCCGTGCAAAATATTAAACTAATGAAAAAAGTAATAGCTTATATTAAAGATTGTTATAACGAATTAATACATAAAGTATCATGGCCAACTTGGAAAGAATTACAAAATAGTGCTATGGTTGTATTTATTGCTTCATTAATAATAGCATTTATCATCTATTTAATGGATATATCATTTAGCTCTGTATTAAAACAATTTTATAAACTATTTTAATTTGCCTAAGGCATATTATATTATTATTAAAAATTTATTTTTTATTATAAAGTATTCAAATTAATATGAACGAACAGATAAAAAAATGGTATGTTATTAAGGCAATTACCGGTAAAGAAAAAAAGGTAAAAGAATATATTGAAAATGAAATTAAAGGTTTAAATCTATCAGATTATATTTCTCAAATACTTATACCAACAGAAAAAATTTATCAGATAAGAAAAGGCAAAAAGATAAGTAAAGAAAAAAATTTTTTTCCGGGATATATTCTTATTGAAGCTATACTTACTGGTGAAATACCACATATAATAAAAAATGCTCCTAATGTATTGGGATTTTTAAAATCTTTTAAAGGAGGCGATCCTATTCCTTTACGTCAAGCTGAAATAAATAGAATATTAGGAAGAGTAGATGATTTATCAGAAAACGAAGAAGAAATAGAGACAAAATTTATTATCGGTGAAACAGTTATTGTCATTGACGGACCTTTTAATAACTTTAATGGAATTATTGAAGAAATAAATGAAGAAAAGAAAAAACTTAAAGTAATGGTTAAAATCTTTGGAAGAAAAACTCCTTTAGAACTTAGCTTTATGCAAGTTGAAAGACAACAATAAAAAATTATTTAGATAAATTATAAAAATTATTTTTGAAATATGGCAAAAGAAATTACAGGAATAATCAAACTGCAAATTAGAGGAGGAGCTGCAAACCCTTCTCCACCAATAGGACCTGCTTTAGGAGCCAAAGGCGTTAATATAATGGATTTTTGCAAACAATTTAATGCAAGAACAAAAGACAACGCAGGCAAAGTTATACCCGTTGTTATTACTGTCTATAGAGATAAATCTTTTAACTTTATAATCAAAACTCCACCAGCATCAATACAATTATTGGAATTTGCTAAATTAAAATCAGGTTCATCTGAATCAAACAAAAATAAAGTAGGATCTGTAACATGGGACCAAATTAAAATTATTGCTGAAAACAAAATGAAAGATTTAAATGCTTTTAAAATTGAATCTGCAATGAAAATGATTGCAGGAACCGCAAGAAGTATAGGAATAACTGTTAAAGGAAAATTCCCTTCCAAAAATGATAATTAAACAAAGACAGATAATTATAAATACAAAAAATGACTAAGCTAACAAAAAAAAGAAAAGAATCATTATCAAAATATGATAAAAATAAAATGTATTCATTATCCGATGCAGTCAATATTGTTAAAGAAATAACTAATACTAATTTTGATGCATCTGTTGATGTTGATACACGTTTAGGTGTTGACCCACGAAAAGCTGACCAAATGGTAAGAGGAACCGTAACTTTACCTCATGGAACAGGGAAAAAGAAGAAAGTGCTGGTAATATGTACGCCTGATAAAGAAGAAGAAGCTAAAACAGCAGGAGCAGACTTTGTCGGACTTGATGAATATATAAAAAAAATAAAAGATGGCTGGACAGATATTGATATCGTGATAACTATGCCAACTGTTATGCCAAAAATTGGTGCATTAGGTAGAATATTAGGACCAAGAGGTCTGATGCCTAATCCTAAAACAGGAACCGTTACTATGGATATAGGAAAAGCTGTTACTGATGTTAAACGAGGTAAAATAGATTTTAGAGTAGATAAATTCGGAATAATACATTCTTCTATTGGAAAAGCATCTTTTGATAATAAAAAAATTACTGACAATGCCAGAGAACTGCTAAATACTATAATTAAACTTAAACCTGCCTCATCAAAAGGCACTTATATAAAAAGTATATATATATCAAGTACTATGAGTCCGGAAATTAAAATTGAACCTAAATCAATAACTTTATAAAAATATTATATGCTATGGAAAAAAATGAAAAAAATAAAGTAATTGATTCTTTAACAGAAGATTTATCAAATAATAAAAATATTTATTTAACTGATATATCCGGCTTAAATGTTGAATTAACAAATAAATTAAGAGGACTTTGCTTTAAAAAAAATGTTAATTTAAAAACAGTAAAAAATACTTTGCTTAAAAAAGCTATTAAAAAATCAAATACTGACTTTAAACCATTTTATGATATATTAGAAGGCCCTACATCTGTAATGCTATCAGAAACAGGCAATCTACCTGCAAAAATTATAAAAGAATTTAAAAAAACACAAAAACAAAAAAAACCTGTTATCAAAGGTGCTTATGTAGAAGAAACATTTTATAAAGGAGAAAATCTATTAGAAATATTAACAAATATTAAATCTAAAAATGAAATGGTTGCTGATATTATAGAACTACTTAAATCACCGGCAAAAAATGTTATATCAGCATTACAATCAGGATCTCAAATAATTACAGGAATTATTAAAACTTTATCTGAAAAATCAAAATAAATTATTACAAATCAATTATTTTTAAAACAACTAAAAACAATAATAAAAATGACAGACCTAAAAGATTTTGCAAAACAATTAGTTAATTTATCTGTTAAGGAAGTAAACGAATTATCTAATATCTTAAAAGATGAATATGGTATTGAAGCAACAGCACCTGCTGCTATTGTTACAACATCAGAAAATACCGAAGAAAAAGCAGAGGAAAAAACAGAATTTGATGTTATTATTAAAGCATCCGGACCTTCTAAATTAGCAGTAGTTAAATTGGTTAAACAATTAACTAGCTTAGGACTAAAAGAATCAAAAGAATTAGTGGACTCTGCACCTAGTGCTATAAAAGAAAGCATCCCTAAAGATGAAGCAGAATCTATATTAAAACAATTAGAAGAAGTCGGAGCGGAAGCAGAGATTAAGTAAAGAATATTAAGATAAAATTATCTGTAACTATTTATCCCGTAAAAAATATCCAACGGAGTAAAAGTATCAAAGATTTACCCGGTTGGGTTTTTTATCCAACTGGGGTTATTTAACAATTATACAGATTTTTGGCATTACCTGACTAACAACAAATAACAAGCAACCAGTCCGTCTAAGACAGATTAACAATTTTTATATGTTGAATAGATAAAATTATATTAATAACAATAACAAAGTATTATTTTTTTTTGTATTTCATTTATTTTAATTAATCATTAACTTAAAATCTAAAAATCTTGACTCCAAATAATACCGAAAGAATAAATTTTGCATCTACAAAAATCAAAGCAAAACATCCTGATTTTTTAGACATACAATTAAAATCTTTTCAGGACTTTTTTCAATTAGATACAAATCCTAAAGATAGAAAAAACGAAGGTTTGTTTAAGGTCTTCTCTGAAAACTTTCCTATTTCAGATGTCCGTAATAATTTTACACTTGAATTTTTAAATTACTACATAGACCCACCGAGATATTCTATTAAAGAATGCGTAGAAAGAGGATTGTCTTATAGCGTCCCTCTTAAAGCAAAACTTAAATTGTATTGTAACGACCCTGAACATGAAGATTTTGAAACTGTTGTTCAGGATGTGTATCTGGGAAGAATACCTTATATGACACCTAAAGGTGACTTTGTGATAAATGGCGCTAAAAGAGTGGTAGTATCACAATTACACCGATCTCCCGGTGTATTCTTTGGACAAAGCAGACATGCTAATGGCACACTGCTATACTCAGCAAGAGTAATACCTTATAGAGGATCTTGGATAGAATTTTCAACAGATATCAATAATATAATGTATGCTTATATTGATAGAAAGAAAAAACTACCTGTAACTACTCTCCTTAGAGCTATTGGCTATGAAAGCGACAAAGAAATACTCCAAATTTTTGATTTAGCTGAAGAAGTTAATGTAAATAAATCTAACCTTAAAAAAATTATTGGCAGTAAATTAGCTGCAAGAGTATTAAAATCATGGATTGAAGATTTTGTAGATGAAGATACAGGAGAAGTTGTTTCTATTGAACGTACCGAAGTTATTGTTGACAGAGAAATAATATTAGAATCTAAACTTATTGAACCAATTATAAAATCAGGATCTAAAACTATCCTTATACATAAAAAAGATTCTAATATCTCTGACTTCTCTATAATAAGCAATACATTACAAAAAGATACTACTAACTCTGAAAGAGAAGCTGTTGAATTTATATACCGATTGCTCAGAAGTGCTGAACCACCTGATTATGAAACAGCAAAAGGTGTTATTGATAAATTATTCTTCTCGGAAAAAAGATATGACCTGGGAGAAGTTGGCAGATATAGAATAAATAAAAAACTAAAATCTAAAACACCTATCACCACTAGGGTTCTGACAAGAGAAGACATTATCCTAATTATAAAATATCTTGTTCAACTACTTAATTCGAAAACTAATGTAGATGACATTGACCATCTGAGTAATCGTAGAGTTAGAACTGTAGGAGAACAACTATCTACACAATTTAGTCTCGGATTATCAAGAATGTCACGTACTATCCGTGAAAGAATGAATGTCCGGGATAATGAGGTGTTTAAACCTATTGACCTAATCAACGCAAAAATATTATCATCTGTTGTTAACTCTTTCTTTGGTACAAATTCTCTGTCCCAGTTTATGGACCAAACTAATATCCTGGCCGAAATGACACATAAAAGAAGAATCTCTGCACTGGGAAAAGGAGGACTAACACGCGAAAGAGCAGGATTTGAAGTACGTGATGTCCATTATACACACTACGGACGACTATGTACAATAGAAACACCCGAAGGTCCTAATATAGGTCTAATATCTTCTCTCTGTGTATATGCCAAAATTGATAATTTGGGATTTATTGAAACACCATATAAAAAAATAGTTGAACAAAAAGTTGAACTTGACCAAGACTCTATATATCTTACTGCCGAAGAAGAAGAAAAAAATGTTATAGCTCATGCTAATACACCTATAAATGATGATGGAAGTTTTAAAACAGATAAAATAAGAGCAAGACATTTTGCAGATTACCCTATTGTAAATCCTGAAAAACTTAACTATATTGATGTGGCTCCAAACCAAATTACTTCAATTGCTGCATCACTAATCCCTTTTTTAGAACACGACGATGCCAACCGTGCCTTAATGGGCTCTAATATGATGCGCCAATCTGTCCCTTTATTACGTTCAGAAGCACCTATTGTAGGTACAGGATTAGAATCAGATACAGTTAAAGATTCAAGAGTACTTATCAATGCTGAAAATGATGGAATTGTTGAATATGTTGATGCAAAAAAAATTGTTATAAAATATACCAGAACAGATAAAGAAAATTTAGTAAGTTTTGAAAAAGATATAAAAACATATAAGCTTACTAAATTTACCAGAACAAATCAAGATACTTGTATTAATCTTAATCCTATTGTTAAAAAAGGACAAAAAGTTAAAAAAGGACAAATTTTATGCGAAGGATATGCTACTGAACATGGCGAACTTGCTCTCGGAAAAAATATAAAAGTAGCATTTATGCCTTGGAAAGGTTATAATTTTGAAGATGCTATAGTAATATCTGAAGAAGTCGTTAGAAATGATACCTTTTCTTCTATTCATATAGAAGAACATAGTATGGGAGTTAGAGATACAAAAAGAGGACCAGAAGAATTAACCAATGATATACCAAATGTTAGTGCAGAAGCTACCAAAGACCTTGACGAAAACGGACTGATTAGAATAGGAACAGAGATTCATGAAGGTGATATTCTTATTGGTAAAATAACACCAAAAGGTGAAACAGACCCTACTCCCGAAGAAAAACTGCTAAGAGCAATTTTTGGCGATAAAGCAGGCGATGTTAAAGATGCTTCCTTAAAATCTCCCGCTCACAAAGGAGTTGTTATTGATAAAAAACTGTTCTCCAGAAAAATAAAAGATAGAAAAACAAAAAATAAAGAAAAAGAAATTCTCGAAAAAATTGAACAGGAATATAAAAAATCTATTACAGAACTAAAATCTAAACTAATAGATAAACTATTAGTCCTTGTAAGCGGAAAAACAGCACAGAACATTCGTAACAACTTTAAAGATATTATAATTAATAAAGGAATTAAATTTACTCAAAAAGTATTAATGAGTATTGACTATTCAAACATAAACTCTAACAAATGGACTACTGATAAAAATAAAAATGAGCTAATTAAAATATTACTTCATAATTATAATATTAAAGCAAAAGAATTATTAGGTAAGTATAATCGCAAAAAATTTAATATAACTGTAGGTGATGATTTACCAAACGGTATTTTACAATTGGCTAAAATTTATATAGCAAGCAAACGCAAATTACAAATAGGAGATAAAATGTCAGGACGACATGGAAATAAAGGTATAGTAGCAAAAATTGTAAAAAAAGAAGATATGCCTTTCCTAAAAGATGGAACACCTGTTGATATTGTCCTTAACCCTCTTGGCGTACCTTCCCGTATGAACTTAGGTCAGGTTTTTGAAACAATACTTGGCTGGGCAGGCCAAAAATTAGGACTGAAATTTGCAACACCTATCTTTGACGGAGCATCATTAGATGACATCAATAATTATGTAGAAAAAGCAGAATTACCTAAAAATGGAAAAATATATCTGTATGATGGTGGAACAGGTAATCGTTTTGACCAGCCAGCAACAGTTGGAATAATATATATGTTAAAATTAAATCATATGATAGATGATAAAATACATGCCCGCTCTATTGGACCATATTCATTAATTACTCAACAACCATTAGGCGGAAAAGCACAATTTGGAGGACAAAGGTTTGGAGAAATGGAGGTCTGGGCACTAGAAGCATTTGGAGCATCCAATATCCTGCAAGAAGTACTTACTGTTAAATCCGATGATGTTACAGGTAGAGCCAAAGCTTATGAAGCAATAGTTAAAGGAGGAAATTTCCTGACACCAGGCACACCGGAATCTTTTAAAGTTCTAGTACATGAACTACGCGGATTAGGACTAAATATAACATTTGATTGACCATTATTTTTAGAGTTTGAACTTTGAACCCTGTTAAATATTTACCTGAAGGTAAATTTCACAGGGCAGGTTTTGAACTGGAAACTTGACAAATGACTACAAAATAAAATTATTATTATAATATACACTTAATTTTTTGTTATATGGCATTCAGAAAAAATAATTCTATAAAAAACCAATTTTCTAAAATAACAATAAGCTTAGCTTCTCCTGAAATGATTCTTGAACAATCTTATGGCGAGGTATTAAAACCAGAAACAATTAATTACAGAACATATAAACCGGAAAAAGATGGTTTATTCTGCGAAAGAATTTTCGGACCCACAAGAGATTGGGAATGCTACTGCGGAAAATATAAAGGTATAAGATATAAAGGTATTGTCTGTGATAGATGTGGCGTTGAAGTTACTGAAAAAAAAGTGAGAAGAGAAAGAACAGGACATATTAAACTAGTTGTTCCAGCGGTACATATATGGTTTTTTAGATCTTTACCTAACAAAGTCGGAGCTTTACTTGGATTGAAAACAAAAAAACTTGATTTAATAATATATTATGAAAAATATGTAGTAATCAATCCCGGAATAAAAGCATCAGATGGTATTAAATATTTGGATTTCCTTACAGAAGAAGAATATTTTGATATTATTGACTCTCTGCCTCCCGAAAATCAAAATCTTGATGATGATGACCCTGATAAATTTATTTCCAAAATGGGAGCAGAAGCTTTATATTACCTGCTCTCAAGATTAAATTTAGATGAACTATCCTATACCTTACGTCATAAAGCAAATACTGAGACCTCACAACAACGTAAAAAAGATGCATTAAAACGACTTCAAATTATAGAATCTTTTCGTGATGCTAATACTCGTATTGAAAATCGTCCTGAATGGATGATTGTTAAAGTTATTTCTGTTATACCACCGGATTTAAGACCTCTTGTCCCGTTAGATGGCGGAAGATTTGCTACCTCTGACCTAAATGACCTCTATCGTAGAGTCATTATCAGAAATAACAGATTAAAAAAATTAATGGAAATTAAAGCTCCCGAAGTAATACTTCGTAATGAAAAACGAATGCTACAAGAATCTGTAGATTCTTTATTTGATAACTCCAGAAAATCCAGTGCTGTTAAAGCATCTTCAAACAGACCTTTAAAATCTTTAAGCGATTCTTTGAGAGGAAAAAAAGGACGCTTTCGTCAAAATCTATTAGGAAAAAGAGTAGATTATTCAGGACGCTCTGTTATTATCGTTGGACCTGAATTAAAACTTCATGAATGTGGACTGCCAAAAGAAATGGCATCCGAATTATTCAAACCTTTTATTATTCGTAAACTTTTGGAAAGAGGAATTGTTAAAACAGTTAAATCTGCTAAAAAAATTGTTGATAAAAAAGATCCTATTGTCTGGGATATACTTGAAAATATATTAAAAGGACATCCTGTTTTATTAAATCGTGCTCCTACATTACATAGATTGGGAATTCAAGCTTTTCAACCCAAATTAATAGAAGGTAAAGCTATTCAATTGCACCCTTTGGCTTGTACAGGATTTAATGCTGACTTTGACGGAGACCAGATGGCTGTCCACATACCTCTAAGTAACGCCTCTATCATTGAAGCACAGTTGCTAATGTTATCATCTCATAACATTTTAAACCCTGCAAATGGATCTCCTATTATGGTTCCATCACAAGATATGATATTAGGATTATATTATATGACCAAAGGTCGTAAAAGTGAAAAAGAAAAACCTGTTAAAGGTGAAGGATATAAATTCTATTCCCCTGAAGAAGTTACTATTGCTTATAATGAAAAAAAAGTAGATTTACATGCTTTTATAAAAGTTAGAATAAAAGTAAAAAAAGATGACAAATTAGTTAATAAACTTATTGATACAACTGCCGGAAGAGTGATTTTTAATAATGTAGTCCCTGAAGAATATGGATATATAAACGAATTATTAACAAAAAAAACTTTACGGGATATTATTGGCTCTATTCTAAAAAAAACAGGAACTGAAAAAACTGCTAATTTCCTTGATGATATTAAAAATTTAGGATATAAAATGGCATTTAAAGGAGGATTATCTTTTAATTTAGATGACATTGTTGTTCCTAATATAAAAAAGGACTTAATATCTGAAACAGACAAAGAAGTTGATGAAGTAATGAGTAATTATAATATGGGATTTATTACCAATAATGAAAGATATAATCAAATTATTGATATATGGACACATACAAACTCACAGCTATCACAAAAAGTAATAGATAATTTAGCTAAAGACAGACAAGGATTTAACTCTGTTTTTATGATGCTTGATTCCGGGGCAAGAGGTTCCAGAGAACAAATTCGTCAACTGTCAGGAATGAGAGGACTAATGGCAAAGCCACAAAGATCCGGAGCTTCGGGAGGAGAAATTATTGAAAATCCTATCATTTCAAATTTTATGGAAGGTCTTTCTGTCCTTGAATATTTTATTTCAACTCATGGTGCAAGAAAAGGATTAGCCGATACCGCATTAAAAACTGCAGATGCCGGCTATCTGACCCGTCGTTTGGTTGATGTTGCACAAGACGCTATTATAACAAACGAAGATTGTGGAACTTTAAGAGGTCTTACTGTTACTTATCTTAAAAAAAATGATGAAATTGTAGAAACATTATATGAAAGAATTCTTGGACGAACTTCTCTGCATGATATTTATCATCCGCAAACAGGAGAACTAATTATCAAAGCAGGAGAAGAATTAACAGAAGAAATATGTAAAATTATTGAAAAATCTCCTATAGAATCTGTTGAAATAAGATCTGTTTTAACTTGTGAATCTGAAAAAGGCGTTTGTGCAAAATGTTATGGACGTAATCTTTCAACAGCCAGAATGGTAGAAAAAGGCGAAGCCGTTGGTGTTATTGCAGCACAATCAATAGGCGAACCAGGCACTCAATTAACATTAAGAACTTTCCATGTTGGAGGTACTGCTTCTGCTATTGCTACAGAATCTAAAATAGAATCAAAATATGATGGAATACTTGAAATAGAAGATTTAAGAACTGTTGAATATACTAATTCCGAAGGAAAAACTTATGATATAGTTATAGGCAGATCTGCTGAAATGAAAATTATTGACAGCAACACCGGTATTGGATTAACTAGCACTCATATACCTTATGGGGCTAATTTATACATTAAAGAAAAAACAAAGTTGAAAAAAGGTGATTTAATATGTGATTGGGACCCTTATAATGCTATTATACTATCTGAAATATCAGGACAAATAAAATTTGAAAACATTGTAGAAAATATTTCTTTTAGAATTGAATCTGATGAACAAACAGGATATAACGAAAGAATAATCATTGATAGTCATAATAAAACAATAAACCCTGTAATAAAAATTCTGTCTAAAAAGAAAGATGTATTAAAATCTTATGATATTCCTGTAGGAGCACATATATCAGTAAACGATAATAACAAAATTAAAGCCGGAGAAATATTAATAAAAATCCCAAGAGCTGTTGGCAAATCTACAGATATTACAGGTGGCTTACCAAGAGTTACAGAACTCTTTGAAGCCCGTAATCCTTCTGACCCTGCAACTGTCGCTGAAATTAATGGCATCATATCTTTTGGGAAAAAAATAAAAAGAGGTAATCGTGAGGTAATTATCACTTCTAAAACAGGAGAAGAAAAACATTATCTAATACCTCTTACAAAACAAATATTTGCTCAGGAAAATGATTATGTAAAATCAGGAGCACCTCTTTCAAGTGGAGCTATAACACCTGCAAGTATCCTCGCTATTAAAGGACCAACAAAAGTTCAGGAATATCTTGTTAATGAAATACAAGAAGTATATCGTTTGCAAGGTGTAAAAATTAATGATAAACATTTTGAAGTTATTGTCCGCCAAATGATGCGTAAACTTCTTGTTGAAGACCCCGGAGATACTAAATTCCTTGAACATGAAATTGTTGATAAATTAAATTTTCATAAACAAAACGACTGGATATTTGGTAAAAAAGTAATCATTGATATAGGCGATTCATCAATTTTTAAATTAGGACAAATTATAAGTGCCAGAAAATTAAGAGATGAAAATTCTATACTAAGACGTAAAGACAAAAAACTCGTATCTACCAGAGATACTGTTACTGCTACTTCAAATCAAATATTGCAAGGTATTACCAAAGCATCTTTACAAACAAAAGGTTTTATCTCTGCCGCTTCTTTTCAGGAAACAACTAAGGTCTTAACAAATGCCGCCTGCAATGCCACTTATGACAAATTAGAAGGTCTAAAAGAAAATGTTATTGTAGGACATCTAATACCTGCCGGAACAGGACTTGATGAATACAAAGACATTAAAGTCGGCTCAATGGAAGAATACAAAAAACTTGTTAAAGCAAAAAAAGAAAGAGAAATTCCAAATGATGTACAAATATAAATAATTTTAATAAATAAAAAAAGAAACTATGTCTGAAAAAGAAATAAAAAAAAATGAGCTAAATATAGAAATAAACGATGATGTTGCAAGTGGAATTTATTCCAACCTTGCAATAATAACTCATTCAAATTCTGAATTTATTATTGATTTTATCAGAATAATGCCTAACATACCTAAAGCAAAAGTAAAATCAAGAATAATATTAACACCGCAACATGCTAAACGTTTACTTAAAGCTTTATCAGAAAATATATCTAAATATGAGTCCTTATATGGTGATATTAAAGATGCCGGAGCACATAATAAAATACCTTTAAACTTTGGCGGACCTACAGCACAGGCATAATTCATAATTCGTAATTCATAATTCGTAATTCGTAATTCATAATTCATAATTCATAATTCATAATTCATAATTCGTAATTCATAATTCGTAATTCGTAATTCGTAATTCGTAATTC